>CALXGW010000032.1 GCA_944387965.1 uncultured Anaerotruncus sp.
CTGCTTGACCTCATGATCAACTCCATCTACACCCACAAGGAGATCTTCCTGCGCGAGATCATCTCCAACGCCTCGGACGCCATCGACAAGCTCTGCTACCTCTCCCTGACGGACGACTCTTTGGACAGGCGTTCCAGTTCCTTCTGCTTATCCACCAGTTCGTCCATCGGGATCAGGATGCGGGCGGCGTCGGTAATCACCTGCACAGCGCCTTCCAGCTGCAAATCTTCCGCTACGATCACTTCTGAAGCGAATGCCAGCCGTTTAAAGAACGGCTCGCCCAATGTGAAAACAGCCGGTTCCTGGGTGACGATATACAGCTTCGCCTTTTTGGACGGCGGCACGTTCATCTCCGCACGGCGGTTGCGCACTGCCCGGATGGCAGCCATGATCTTTTCGAACTGGGCTTCCTCCGCTGCAAAATCCAGCGCCGCATCGTAAACCGGCCACTGTGAAACCATGATGCTTTCGCCTTCATGCGGCAGCGCCTGCCAGATTTCCTCGGTAATAAACGGCATAAACGGATGCAGCAGCCGCAGGGGGTGGTGCATCACATAAGCCAGCACCTTCTGGGCGTTCAGCGAGGATTCCCCGCCCGCCTGGAACCGGGATTTGCACAGTTCGATATACCAGTCGCACAGGATGTCCCAGATAAAGTCATACAGCTTCTGTACGGCCATGCCCAATTCGAATTTTTCGAGGTTCTCGGTCACATCCCGCACCAGCGTATTATATTTGGACACGACCCATTTATCCTCCAGCGCCAATTCCTCCGGCAGCTGCGCACAAGTCACCTCGTCCGAAAGGTTCATCAGGATAAACCGGCTGGCATTCCAAATTTTGTTGGCAAAGTTGCGGGATGCATTGACCTTTTCATCCGAGAAACGCATATCGTTCCCCGGGCTGTTGCCAGTCGCCAGGGTAAAGCGCAGCGCGTCGGCGCCGTAATGGTCAATGATCTCCAGCGGGTCGATGCCGTTGCCGAGCGATTTAGACATCTTGCGCCCCTGCGCGTCGCGCACCAGCCCATGGATGAGCACCGTATCGAACGGCACCTCCCCCATATGCTCCACACCGGAAAAGATCATCCGCGCCACCCAGAAAAAGATGATGTCATAACCGGTCACCAGCGTATTGGTCGGATAGAAATATTTGAGTTCCTCGGTCTGATCCGGCCAGCCCAATGTGGAGAACGGCCAAAGTGCCGAAGAGAACCAGGTATCCAGCGTATCCGGGTCCTGATGGACATGGGTGCTGTGGCAATGGGCGCATTCGGTGACCTCCTGCTTGGAAACGGTGATCTTCCCGCAATCCTCACAATACCATGCCGGGATCCGGTGGCCCCACCAGAGCTGACGGGAGATACACCAGTCCTTGACATTCTCCATCCAGTTGAAATAAATCTTATCAAACCGCTCGGGCACAAATTTGGTTTTGCCTGCGCGCACCGCCTCATTGGCCGGTTTTGCCAGCGGTTCCATCTTGACGAACCACTGCTTGGAAACGCGCGGCTCAATAATGGTGCCGCAGCGGTAACAGCCGCCGACATTGTGTTTATACGGCTCCACCTTTTTGAGGTAGCCGCCGGCTTCCAGGTCGGCGACGACCGCTTTCCGGCATTCCTCCCGGGTCATGCCGGCATATTTCCCGCCGTTTTCATTGATGGTGGCGTCCTCATTCATGATATTGATCACCGGCAGGTCATGACGCAGGCCCACTTCAAAGTCGTTGGGGTCATGCGCAGGGGTAATTTTGACCACGCCGGTCCCAAAATCCATCTCGACATAGCTGTCAGCAATGATCGGGATTTCCTTATTGACCAGCGGCAGCAGCACCTTTTTACCCACCAGGTCTTTATACCGCTCATCATCCGGATGCACAGCAACCGCCGTATCACCCAGCATGGTTTCCGGGCGGGTGGTTGCAATCTCCAGCATACGCCCTTCTTCCCCGACGATCGGGTAATTGATATGCCAGAAAAAGCCATCCTTTTCGTCGTAATTGACTTCCGCTTCGGAAATGGACGTCTTGCAGTGCGGGCACCAGTTGATGCTCCGTTCCCCGCGGTAGATCAGCCCTTTTTCATAGAGGTTGACGAATACCTCTTTGACTGCGCGGTTGCATCCTTCATCCATGGTAAAGCGTTCCCGCTCCCAGTCGCAGGAAGAACCCAGCTTTTTCAGCTGGCTGACGATCCGCCCGCCATACTGGCGTTTCCATTCCCAGGCGCGTTCCAAAAATTTTTCCCGGCCGATGCCTTCTTTGGTCAGCCCCTCAGCACGCATCGCTTCCACGATCTTTGCCTCGGTCGCAATCGAAGCATGGTCGGTACCCGGCAGCCAGAGCGCAGCACGCCCCTGCATCCTGCGCCAGCGGATCAGGATATCCTGCAGCGTTTCATCCAGCGCATGCCCCATATGCAGCTGCCCGGTAATATTCGGCGGCGGGATCACGATGGTATACGGCTCCTTTTTCGGATCCACTTCGGCATGGAAATAGTCCCCATCCAGCCAAAATTGATAGGTCCGATCCTCCACCTGTTTCGGATCATAGACCTTGTCCAATTCCTTTCGCATTCTATTTACCCCATTTCAGGCTAATTTACATACTTTTATATTATATCCGCTTTTTCTTCCCCATGCAAGGCGCAATTCCAATTTTTTCCCAAAAACCGCCGTTTACAGCAAAAGCCCCTTTTGGAGCAGGGACAGGTAAACCCCGTCCCGCCCCAAAAGAGGCTGTTCATATTTACAGCGTTATACTGCCGGTTCCTGCCCATTCTGGGGCGCCTGCGCTCCATCCGGCGGCATTTGATCTCCCCTGCCGGGGCCGCCGCCCTGTATATCCTGCGGCAGACCGCCCTCGCCGGCGGCTGGCCGTTCCATGCCTTCCGGGCGCTGCGCACCCATTTCCCCGGGCTGCCAGCCGCCGCGGCCGGGGCCTCGCATACCGCCCATACCGCCGCCGGAACCGTAAACTAACGTATCCATTGTGACCTGCTGCTCCGAAGAACCGGCGATCAGCGTGTAGGTCTCGCCTTCCACGATCTGCGGGCAGCTGATGACAACCGATTCAAACGTCTTTTGCGGCGTCCAGGAGAGTATCTCCTGGACGCTGCTGTCCAGCAAGCGGATCTCGCTGCCGGCCGGCTGGGAATCAACTGATATCATGATTGTTCCCTGGGTAGAGCCAGAACCAAAATTCTGCGCCATCTGTGCCAAACCGGTTGCAATCACAGTGCCGCCTGAAACCACTGCTTCGCCATTATAATCCAAAGCGCCGTTGCCGCCCCTGTCCGGCCCGGAAACATAGGTTTCCCCGCCTGAAACAGTCAGGTTGCCGTTGGAGTCGATACCGTCGCCCGAAGCGTCGATATACAGCACGCCGCCGGTGATGTTGATATAAACGTTTTCATTCACAGCAAACATGTCCCGTCCGCCGCGCGCCCCGCTCTGGTCGTTGCCGCCGGCGGCATTCAGCCCGTCGTCGCTTGCGACCAGATCGCCCTGGCCGCCGCTGATATCGATACTGAGCCCTTCGAGCCCCTCATAGCTGTCAGTGATTCGGATATCCCCATCGGAAATGACCAGGCTGGCATCGGCATGGACGCCGTCGTCGCCGGTAGAGATCTGGAATTCACCGCCCTGGATGGGGACGTTGGCATTGGAATGGACCGCATCATCCACCGAATCGATGCTGAAAACCCCGCCGGAGATGGTCAGGTCGCCGTCCGCCTTGATTCCTTTGGTGCTGGCGGTGTCTTCCGTTTCCGTTGTATCAGCCATATGCCAGAAGCCGGTATCCGACGCCTCCGGCGCATTTGCGCTTCCGCCTGCTGTCACAACTGTGTAGCTGCCGTCCTCGATTTGCAGATAGCTGCCGCCGCTAAGCCCGTCGCCTTCGGCGGTGATATCAAAGCTTCCATTTGCAATATATAGGAATCCTGAGGTTGCGTCGTCCTGATTTTCCGCATGGATGCCGTCCTTGCCGGACTGGATGGTAAAGCTTCCATCCGCGATCCGGACGCTGTCCTTGCCGGAGAGGCCATGGCTGGCCGCCGTGACCATATAAGTCCCGCTGGTGACCTTCAAATCATCCTTGGACACCACCCCATGCCCGACTGCCGCATCGATTGTCAGCGAACCTTCCCCATTGAGGGTCAGGTCGGATTTGGAAAAGATGACCGAATCAATATTGTTGTCGTCGATCGCCACATATTCCCCCAAAGTGGAGAGGGTGTTTTCGCTGCCCGCCGCCGTGGTGAGGAAAACTTTATCCGCTTCCCGCACATAGATGGCCGCGGATGTACTGTTGAAGATCGAAACCCCGTCCAGCACCAGCTGCACCTTGTCGGTATCCCCGGCGTCCACAATCACCATCCCATCATCCAGCTGCCCGGTGAGGATATAAGTC
>CALXGW010000033.1 GCA_944387965.1 uncultured Anaerotruncus sp.
TTCCCAGGCTGCTACTTCGGTAGGCGCGGGCACCTACTATGTGGATGCTTCCACTACCGCAACTGTTACGCTGAAAGCCAGCAGTTCTAGTTATTCTACCCGTATCACCCAGCTTACCAATGCAGCAGACGGCGATGCTGTATTGGGAACCTACAGCAATGCAAATAGCATTTCCACCCCTGTGACAGTGGACAAAGATATTACCTTTGCAATCGCTACAACCACCATTATCGCTCCAACCAGTTCTATCGGCAATGTTTCCGAACCGATCGCGGTACAGGATGATGACGGTGAACCGCTGGAAGATAACGAAGGCGATACCTTCAACATCGGCGCGATCGCGACCGACGGCCGCATCACCCTGGACGGCCTGGCGCCTGGCCAGACCTTCTATATCAAACTCGGTGAGATCGGCTTCGATCCGGTCACGACCCTCGACTGCGGCATCCATACCGCACTGGCCAGCCAGCTGGTCGACGACGACCTGTTCAAGATCTCGATCGATAAGGATGGCGACGGCAAATCCCTCATCAGTTCGATTACCCAGGTGAGCGAGCGCAATCTGGACGGCACCCGCGGCAGCTATTTGAAGGTTGTCCTGAAGGATACCACCACCACCGAGGAACTGAAAGCAACTGCGGAAATCACCTTTAAAGCCCGCAAGACGCTGGATGCTTCCGACGGCGATGAGGGTACTTGGGAATCCGGAGATATCGCAGTGCTCGACTTGATCATGTGGATCAACAACATTGAAGCGACCGATTCCGCCGATACCGGCGACCGCATCTACATCAATCCGGAAGACAATGATGAAAACATCTTCATCTGGGGCGATGACCGCGCTGCGCTGCAGTTCTATGCGGATGACGACGCAGATTCCTTCTATGCGCGCCTTTCCACCAAATCGGATGTGGATATCTACACCGAATACGGCGACCCGGTCAACGCCGACCTGTGGTTCTATGACTTTGTCGGCAATCCCGAGATCCCCTGCACCTCGCGCGCATATCTGACTTTGGGTATCCCGTGGGATGACGACGATTATTATCCCGATCCGGAAGACTGCTACATCTATGAAGTGGATGAAGACGGTTACCTGATCGACGTGACCGACCGGTTTGTTTTCTCGGAAGATGATTACGAGATCGCCGGCTGGACCACCCGTACCCGTGTCCTTGGCACTTATATCGTATCCGACACCGAACTGGATATCGATTCCTACGATTACGAGATCGATTACGGTGACGAAGAAGATACCTACGAGGATCTCTCCAAGGTCAACCCGGTCACCGGCGGCGGCGACTACTACTACACCCCGGTAACCCCTCCGGCCAGCACCGGCACAACGGCTGACGTCAACGCGGACGCCTCCACTGCGGACGGCAATACCGCTGAGGAAGACGCCGAATACAGCGGCCTGGGCGACCTGGGCGACCTGGGCGGCCTGGATAACGACCTGGCTGTACCGGAAGCCGTACCGAGCGTTTCCGAGGATACCGATACCGCTTCCCGCGCTTCCCTGCCGGCAGTTGCCCTTGGCATTGTGATTGTCCTGGCTTGCCTGGCGCTTGCAGGCGGCATTGGCTACTACTTCTACCGCCGTTATCAGGAGTAACAAACCTCACTGATCTCCCTCTATAACCGGCAGATCCGCCGCAGGGCGGGCTGCCAAAGCAAAGCGGGCAGTCCCAACTGGGACTGCCCGCTTTTTTCATGCTCGTTTTCACTACGTCCCTCTAACTTCTTAGTGCTGCCACCTTGCCATATTCCCGCGTGTTTTTCGGCCGGGAATGTTTCCTTATGAATACCACATGCTTCTATCCCTGGGTCTGCTCTTCTCATTTCCTGTCTCCTGTACGTTGAGCGGGCCATTGCATAAAATTTTTGAATGCCTCCGTGCGGGGCGTGTCCGTTCTGAGACGTTTATTCCGCAGACGTCCCCTCCCATAAGCTGTTCCCTAAAAAGAAGATCTTCCGCATCCTATCTATTCCCAGTTGCGAACGGCCAATAGACCTTTCCTGCACACTTTGCTTTTCTCTGCCCTGCAAAAAGGGCGGCAGCGCATTTTGGCCCGCCATCCAGTCATCTTTTTCCTCTCCCTTTTATTGAATTTCCCTGCGCTTATTTGGGGGCGCACCTCCCTTATCGGCCGTTTATTCTGCCGCATATTCTACCAGATGCACAAAGAAGTGCTGGACGGAATCAAAATTCCGTCCAGCACTTTTCGCAGGCTTATTTTCCCCCGCCTGCTGGTACAGGCAGAATACGCGGGGTTACATTTTCTTTTGCAGCAGCTTTGCCGCTTCCCCACCCAGCATCGGCAGGAAGGCCAAAACCAGCGCAGCAGCCATTTCATCAAACGTCAGCGGAACTGTGCTGAATACCGGGTTTAAGAACGGTACATAAATGCTTGCCAGCATAAACAGGACGGACACCAGCACGCATTTGTTGAGATAGCCGTTTTCTAAAATCCGCATCCGGAAAACCGAGGTGGTTTCCGAACGGGCGGAATAGGCCCGCAGCAGCTCGCCAAGCACTAGGGTAAAGAAGCAGGCGCTCCGCGCTACTTCCAGCGAATCATGCACGTAATACCCATAGATAAAGGATCCCAGCGTCCCGATAGCAAGCGCTATACTTTGGATAATCACTGCAACCGCCATTTTTCGGTTGATAATCGGCTCGGCAGGGTCGCGCGGGGGACGGCTCATCGTACCGGGTTCCTCTTTTTCCATACCAAGCGCAAAGGCTGGGAACGCATCCGTAATCAGGTTGATAGAAAGCAGCTGGATTGCCACCAGCGGGACAGGCAGGTTTACCAGCATGGCAAACAGGATTACCAGGATTTCACCGATGTTGCAGGAGAGCAGAAAGCCAACCACTTTCCGGATGTTGCTGTAAATGGTACGCCCCTCCGAAACTGCGCTTACGATACTGGCAAAATTATCGTCAGTCAGAATCATATCAGCTGCTTCCTTGGAGACGTCGGTACCAGTAATCCCCATAGCTACTCCGATATCCGCATGTTTGAGGGAAGGCGCATCGTTTACACCGTCCCCGGTCATTGCCGCGATATTTCCGTTCGCTTTCACCGCATCCACCAGGCGCACCTTATGTTCCGGCGAAACACGGGCAAAAATGTTGGTAGTTTTTACGCACTCGCGCAGCTGTTCATCGGTCATTTCCGAAATTTCGCGGCCTTCCACCGTCCGGTCGGTTGCAATACCGAGCTGCGCGCCAATGGCACTCGCCGTAATTTTGTGGTCGCCTGTAATCATCTTAACTTGGATACTGGCTCCCTTGCATACATCAATTGCAGCTTTCGCTTCCTCACGAGGCGGGTCGATCATCCCCATCAAGCCCACAAAAACAAGATCATTTTCCAGTTCAAGCGAAGACTCTGCCTTTTCCACTGTGCGGTAAGCGACGCCGATCACACGCAACGCCGACTGCGCCATTTCCTGGTTTTTCCCGAGGATTTCCTCCCGTTTCTCCTGGGAAAGCGGCAGGCGCTCCCCATTAATCTCCACCTCAGTGCAGCGCCGCAGCAGCTCATCAGGCGCGCCCTTGGTATACATAAGGGTTACGCCATCCTTTTGATGGAAAGTAGACATCAACTTGCGGTCAGAATCAAAGGGGATCTCCTGCAAACGGGGATATTTTTTCTCCCAATCCGCTTTTACCATGCCGTATTTATGTGCCAGCACTACCATTGCACCCTCAGTAGGATCCCCGATAATGCTCTGTGTATCAGGATGGTAGGAAGCATCATTGCAAAGCAGTGCACCTTCAATCAACTTATCCAAAACTCCGGGGGCCGGCTTATTTCCTGCCTCATCAGTGATCTCCCCAACAGGGCTGTAGCCGCTCCCGCTTACTGCATAGGTTTTGGAAGCGTCGAAGAGCTTTTGAATTGTCATTTTATTCTGGGTAAGCGTGCCGGTCTTATCTGAGCAAATCACGGTAGTGCTTCCCAGCGTCTCGACTGCGCTCAACCGCTTCACAATGGCATTACATTTGACCATCTTCTGCATGCCCATCGCAAGTACAACTGTTACCACAACGGTAAGCCCTTCCGGGATCGCGGCGACCGCCAGCGAAACCGACGTCATAAAGATATCGAACAGTTCCATCCCATGCAGCAGCCCCAGCAGAAAAATGATGCCGCAGATGGAAAGGCAAACAACGCCCAGCTGTTTTCCAAGCTTATCCAGCTTTTTTTGGAGCGGTGTGGATTCGTCGGGGGTACCGCTGAGCATCCCGGCGATATGGCCCATCTGTGTCTGCATGCCGGTATCGGTAATAATCCCGCGCCCGCGTCCATAGGTAATTACCGTACCCATATAACCGCAGTTGATGCGGTCTCCAAGGCCAGCATCCGCTTCAAGTACTGCCGCCGCATCCTTTTCCGCCGGTACGGATTCCCCTGTGAGGGCAGCTTCATCAATTTTCAAGTTGACCGTTTCAATCAGACGGACATCTGCCGGGACATAGTCCCCAGCCTCCAGGATCACAATATCTCCCGGTACCACATCCGGAGAGGCAACTTCTACAACCTCTCCGCCGCGCAATACCTTGGCATGGGGGCTTGCCATCTCTTTGAGCGCTTTCAGCGCGTTGCTTGCTTTGTTTTCCTGATAAACCCCCAAAAAAGTGTTCAGGACAACAATCGCCAGGATGATGACCCCTTCCAGCTCCTCGCCCAGCAAAATGGAAATTACCGCTGCAATCATCAGGATGATGACGAGGAAATCCTTCAGCTGTTCTAAGATCATCTGAAAAACAGATTTCTCTTTCCCACCCTCCAAGCGGTTAGGGCCGTACTTCTGCAGCCGTGCTGCAGCCTCCTCCGGTGTCAGGCCAGCTGAGACGTCCGTTTGGAGCGTCTTGGCCGTTTCCTGCGCCGAAAGATCAAAAAATGTTTGCATTCTTCTTACTCCCTTTCTTTGCCCATTGCTTTTCAGCAATTAAAATAAACCGGTTTTATGATGCCCCGTTCGCAGCCCATATATTGGGCATGAAAACAGGGCCATACCCTATAGGCCGCCCTGCATCTCTGTGTTTTATGCGCCTTCGCAGATATTATATCAAAATGCTGTCAAAAGTAAAGAATTTCCTGATAAAAATTTAGCAAAGATTTCCATCGCTTGTTTCTTCTATCATAAAAAACTGCACGCATCAGATAAAAGCAGGTTAAACCTTTATCTGATACGTGCAGGTATATCTGCAAAGGATGGTTATATCTCTCCCAAGTCTTCCACTTCCTTAAGCCATAAGGCCGCAGAAGCATCGCTGGGCATCCGCCAATCCCCGCGCGGGGAAAGCGCCACCGCGCCGACCTTCGGCCCGTCCGGCACACAGGAGCGTTTAAACTGCTGTGCAAAAAAGCGCCGGTAAAAATTACGCAGCCATTTTTGCAGTGTCCGGCCGTCATATACCCCGGCAAATGCGACCTTCGCCAGCCGGTAGACCTTATGCGGCGGGAATGCCCACCGTATGATATGGTAGAGGTAAAAGTCATGCAGTTCATACGGGCCGACCAGGTCCTCGGTCTTCTGCTGGATCTGCTCGTTTTCCGCCGGCAGCAGTTCGGGCGAAACCGGGGTATCCAGGATGTCCAGCAGCACCCGTTTGAGGGCTTCATCGGTTGTTGTTTCGGCTGCATAGCGCACCAGCTGCCGCACCAACGTCTTCGGGATGGAAGCATTCAGCCCATACATCGACATATGGTCGCCGTTATAGATGGCCCAGCCCAGCGCCAATTCGGATAGGTCGCCCGTCCCGACCACCAGCCCGCCGGTATCATTGGCAATATCCATCAATACCTGGGTGCGTTCCCGCGCCTGCGCATTCTCATATGCGGCATTGCGCACCTGCGGGTCATGCCCGATATCCCGGAAATGCTGTTCCACTGCGGCCCTGATATCGATCTCGCGCAGGGTCGTCCCCAGCTGCTCGCAAAGGATCTCCGCATTTCCCTTGGTGCGGCTGGTGGTGCCGAAGCATGGCATGGTCACCGCGATCAGCTCGCTGCGCGGGCGCTGCATCCAGTCCAGGGTACGGGCAGCGGCGATCAGCGCCAGGGTGGAATCCAGCCCGCCCGACACCCCGATCACCAACGTTTTTGCACCGGAATGTTCCATGCGCTTGCGCAGCCCGATCGCCTGATACCGCAAAATCTCCTCGCAATGCGTCCCCTCCCCATCGGGCGGCAGGAATGGGTAGCGGGCGACCGGCCGGGTGAGGGTGGTTTCGGTCAGCGGCAGCTGGAAGCTGCGCCGCTGGTATCCGGCGTCCTGCACCGGCGGCCAGGTGGTCATCCGCCGGCGCTCCCCGCAAAGCTTTTTGACGTCGATCTCACTGACCAGCAGCCCGTCCGAAAACCGCGACTGCGCCAAAAGCAGGCCGTTTTCAGCGATCATATTATGCCCGGCAAATACCAGGTCAGTGGTGGATTCCCCTTCGCCGGCGTCGGCATACACATACCCGCACACCAGCCTGCCCGATTGCCCGGTGACCAGCGCCTGCCGGTATTCCGCCTTGCCGACCACTTCATTGGAAGCCGACAGGTTTGCAATGAGGGCCGCCCCGGCCCGTGCGTGTTCCATCGAGGGCGGGTAAACCGTCCAGAGATCCTCGCAGATTTCGACAGCGAAACAAAATTCCGGCAGCCCTTCGCAGCAGAACAGCTGTTTTGCGCCGAACAGGACCGGCCCGCTGTCCATCTCAATGAGAAAGGGTTCTTCCGGCGCAGGCATAAACCAGCGCTGCTCATAAAATTCGCCATAATTGGGCAGGCAGGTTTTCGGTACGAACCCCAAAACCTTCCCATGGCAGACGACGGCTGCACAGTTATAGAGTTTCCCGCCATACGAAACCGGCAGGCCGCATACCCATACGATATCCAGCTGCCTGCTTTTTTCACAAAGTTCCAGCAGCGCTTCCCAGGCTGCATCCAGCAGCGAGGGCTTGAAAAACAAATCCCCGCAGGTATATCCGGTCAGCCCCAATTCTGGAAATACTGCCAGCTTTACCCCTTTTTCGGCTGCCTGCACAAGCAGCTTCCAGGTTTCCTGCGCATTGAACCGGCAGTCCGCCACCCGCACCTTCGGCGTCGCTGCTGCTACCGGTATAAATCCATCCTTCATCCTGTCTTCACAACCTTATCCTTTTCCAAAATT
>CALXGW010000034.1 GCA_944387965.1 uncultured Anaerotruncus sp.
TTTCACCTGCTTACGCAGGCTTACCTCAATTAAAGAATTTCAAGGGTTCTTTTGTTCTTCTTGTTGTTCATTTTTCAAGGTGCGGCGCCCGTTCTCACGGGACAGCTTAGTTATAATATCACATTCCTTCCCCCTTGTCAATCCCTTTTTTTCCAAAATTTCGATTTTTTTGTTTTCTTTTTTACAAAGCCAAATTGGCCCGGATTTTTCCTGTCAGTACAGGCAAAATCCGAGGCCATTGCGGTCCTTCAAAGCTTATTTTTGCGCATTTGGCAAAAAACATACATATCTTAATGAAAAACATTTGCATTTTTAAAAAAGCGTGGTATAATAAATAAGGTTAACCCCTTCCAAATAGAATATGCGCCCGTAGCTCAGCTGGATAGAGTGTCAGACTCCGACTCTGAAGGTCGTGCGTTCGAATCGCATCGGGCGTACCAAATCCCATCGCAGATCTCTGCGGTGGGATTTTTTTGCAGGCAGCGTTTTCCCTGCCGCTATGCCCATCCTGAAAGACAGCGCAGCCGGCTTATGGCGTAAAGGGCTGGATGGAGCCACACAGGATTTTGCAGCTTACCAATATTATAGTGCGTGGGAATACTCAGCTCAAGCAATTGCTGCGGGGAAAACTCCGATCGCACGGTATCCGGGACAGAAGAACGTCCATATTGAAGTGGCACGCTGCCCATGGTATACTCAATTTAAAGATACGGGCCTGCCGGATGGCGTCATCGCCTATTGCAGCCGACTGGATGCAGTGATTGCCGCCGGGTTTGCGCCTGTGCCGCCATGCCGTGATACAGGATTTTGCATCCTGGGCCGGGACAGATATGGCAAATCTGGTTTTGCAATATAAGGGATACGGCTTTACAACGATTGATGACCTTGGGGAGGAATTGCAATGAGCCTGGAAGCATACACCCTTTTAAAAGACGGCGACGAGGATTACATCATCCAGATCCGCCGGCAGCTGCACCAACACCCTGAACTTGGGATGGATACTGCCTACAGCGCGCAACTGGTTTGCGGGGAGCTGGGCAAAATGGGGATCCCCTTTACCCGCCGTTATGCGGAAAATTCGGTTGTCGGGGATTTGGAAATCGACCCGTCGCTGCCCACCCTGGCGCTGCGTGCCGATATGGACGGCCTTCCGGTCAGCGAGAAAAATGATATCCCCTACTGCTCGCAAAATCCCGGAAAAATGCACGCCTGCGGCCATGATGCACATACTGCAATATTGTTGGGCGCAGCGCGTATCCTGTCGCGCAGCCGCGAACATCTTCCATGCAATATCCGCTTTATATTCCAGCCCGGCGAAGAAACCCTGCAGGGCGCCAGGGCAATGACCAATAACGGCGTGATGGAGCCTGTCGATTTCATTTTGGGGCTGCATGTGGAAAATACGATCGATGCAGGGCAGGTCGGGATTGCGGTCGGAAATTCACAAGCCTCCTGCGATGTGGTCAAGGTGCGCTTTACCGGGAAATCCGCGCATGCCACCCTCCCCCAGCAGGGAAACGATGCCATCGCCATGGCAGTCATGACCTATCAGTCGATCCAGGCCCTGCAGGCCCGGCAGATCGACCCGACAGAAAATTATGTCTGTTCGGTCGGGGTACTGCGGGGTGGCGCTGTCCACAATGTCATTGCCGATCAGGCAGAAATGCATATTTCTGTAAGGACGTTCAGCATGCCGACCCATGACCAATTGATATCGCAGATCCGCAAAGCTGCCGCAGCAGCAGCGGAATTATTTGGCGGCGCCTGTGAAATACAAACATCCCTTGACGCCCTGCCGGTCTTCAACCAGCCGGAACTGTGCGGCAAATTTATCCAGACCGCCCAGAAGGTCGTCGGGACATCCGGCGTGCATCATATAGCCCCTAAAATGGGGTCGGAGGATTTTTCCATCTATTTGACAAAAAAGCCCGGCCTCTTCTTTTTCCTGGGTACACGCTGCGAAGAAAAAAATCACACCGCACCATGGCACAGCGATATCTTTTCCATTGACGAGAGCGCCCTGCTCAAAGGGAGCCTGGTATTTGCCCAGTTTGCATTGGATTTTGCCGGCAACGGGTCGCCGGACGGGGAACCGGTCGAATGCGCCTGCTGACCCTGCCGGATCGGTCATACAGAAGCCAAGCTTTACTCCGGTGCGCCTCATACCTTCCACCCATGCCATACAGGGGGATGCTTTTGAAAAGCCCAAAAGCATCCCCCTGTTTTCATTTGATGATCCCCAGCGCCATATCCCGGAAAATACCGGGCGTCGCCGCCAGCTCCTGGAAGGCGCCGCGCTGTACGATCCGCCCCTTGTCGATCACAATGATCTCATCGCAGTTCTGCAAGGTGGTCAGCCGGTGAGCGATCGAGATCACCGTCGTACCGCACGCCTCCTTCATTTTTTCAATCTCAGACTGGATATATTTTTCCGAGGTGTTGTCCAGCGCGGAAGTGGCTTCGTCCAGGATCAATATTTTCGGCTTGCGCAAAAATACCCTTGCCAGCGCGATACGCTGCCGCTGCCCGCCCGACAGGTTGGTTCCGCCTTCGGACAGCACAAACGCATATCCGCCCGGCAGTTTTTCAATGTCGGCTGCGATATTGGCCTTGCGCGCAGCATCCCGCACTTCTTCGGCCGAAACCTGCCGTTTCATCCCGTAACAGATATTGTTGTATACGGTATCCGCTACCAAAAACGGCGTCTGCGGCACCAGCGCAACATTTTCCGCCAGCTCCTGCCGCGAAAGCCGGGACAATTCCACCCCGCCCAGGCGGATCTCCCCCTGCGCCTGCTCGAGTTTATCCAGCATTTTGATCAGGGTGGATTTCCCACACCCGCTCGGGCCCGCTATCCCAATGAACGCACCCGGCCGGATGGAAAGCGTGATCCCCTGCAATATTTTTTCCTCCGGTTTTTCCGGATACGAAAAATCGGCACAGCATACCTCGATCCCATTCCCTTCCAACCGTCCGGCGGGACCGGACGCCTGCGGCTGATAAGAGAAATCCAACGGCAGCTCCACCATCCGGAAGTAATCATCCGCCAATACGATACATTCAGAAAATTCATCCAGGATCCGGTGCAGTTCCCGCAGCGGTCCGGTCAACTGGGTGAAACACAGATAAGCCGTGAGCACCGTGCCCACCGTGATAACCCGCTGCGACGCCAAAACGACCGAGATGCCGATGACCAATACGCTGAAAACCGCTTCGTTGACAAATTTCAGGCAATCATAAAAAGCCATTGCCCGATGATGCCGCATCTCTTTTTTCCGAAGCTGCTCGGAACGGGCCTCTATCCGCCCACCCTCGGCCTGTGCGCTGTCCAGCGTGCGGATGGTTTCGATCCCTCCTAAAAGTTCCACCATCGTCCCGTCCATCTCCGCCTTTGTTTCCATCAGCTCCACCCGGATCCCTTTCTGGGTGCTGATCTGGCGAAAAACGATAAACATCCCGACCGGGATGACCAAAATCACCAGGCAGGCAGCTGCAAAAAAATAGTGACGACCGCCGCCAGGCCGGTCGTGACTGCCGGTGCAAAATCCATAAACATCAGTTTGATCAGCTTGACCGTCCCTTCCAGGCTGCGGTTGAGCCGGCCATGGATATTCCCGGTCATATGGCTGCGAAAATAAGACAGCGGGGCCAGCAGCAGCGACATCGTCGCCTGCTGCCGTGCGTTTTTTTCCGCCTGTGTGGCAGTATCCTCCACGATCAGGCGGCGTGCGACCTTAATGACCTCGTTGACTACATTGACCAGCAAAATCACCAGCAGGATCGGGGCCACCGAACCGAAGGAGGTGTCCTCGCTGGCTAAAACATGGTCGGTCAGGTACCCCACCGCCAGCGGGGTCAGCTGGCTGAGTACCGCCGATACCCCCAGGATCGCCAGGATCAGGAAGAACCCCAGTTTCTGCTTTTTGGGGAGCAGGGCAAAGATTTTTCGCCATATTTTCCCCGTGGACGCCTTTTTTTCCATAACTGTCATGCCTCCCGGATCGCGCCGGCCGCCTTTTATCCGGACGCCATATACATAAACGCTGCAAATTCGTGATCGTCCCGGCCATCGCCGGGCATCATAACCACATCGGTGTTTTTACCATGTGTTTATGATATCACAATTCCGCTCCAATGGAAATAGCGGTTGCCCCAGCCCCGGTTGCCCGCCGGAATGGTTTGTGGTATACTTGGCTTGCAGTCCGGCAGGCAGCGGCGCAAAGCTCCGGGATAAAGGATTTCTGTGCGCTGCTGCAGGCCAGAAGATATTTTTCCTATTATATATAGGTATAGGCGGCTTTTGGGGAGCCGCTTTTTCAGATTGGAGGGAAAAGCCATGCCGCAGGGGAATATGTCCGGCCCGCAAACGGTCCTGGCAGGCATCCTGGATATCGGCGAACTGCTTTTGACCAGCGGCGCCGAAGTGATGCGGGTGGAAGATACCATCACCCGGCTTTGTATGGTATATGGCTTTGTCAAGGTGGACGTGTTCACCATCACGTCGAGCATCGTGCTCACCGTAACGGCAGCGGATGGGGAAATCTTTACCCAGACCCGCCGCATCCGCGCCCGTGACACCGACCTTGGGCGGGTCGAACGGGTCAACGCCCTTTCCCGCCAGCTCTGCCAGGCCCCGCTCCCGGCGGAGGAACTCCGGCAGGCTGTCCAGCAGGTGCGCAATGGGCCGGCCTACCCGGAACAGGTACGGTTTTGGATGTATGCCCTGACCGCCGGGGTTTTTTCGGTCTTTTTCGGAGGCAACGTTTGGGACGCGGCCGCCGCAGCGGTCGCCGGCGCTTTCCTGTTTTTGATCCTCAAATCCGGCCAGCGGCTGCGGCTCAACAGCATCCTGCTGCATATGCTCTGCAGCGCCCTGACTGCCCTGCTGATCGTGGGCCTGACCCGCCTGGGGCTTGGGCAGAACCCTGACAAGATCATCATTGGGAATATCATGCTGCTCATCCCCGGCCTTGCGCTGACCGCTTCCCTGCGGGACATGATCAACGGGGATACCATTTCCGGCCTGCTCGGCTTTTGCGAAGCGACGCTCAAGGCGCTGGCGATCGCGATCGGGTTTGCCGCGATACTGACCGGGTTAGGAGGGTAAAAAGATGCCGCATGCTCTGCTGCAGACAGCCATGGCCTGTATCGGTTCGGTCGGGTTTGCTGTCCTGTTCAATATCCGCGGAAAGAAATTGTTGTTATCCGGCCTGGGAGGCGCTTTGGGCTGGGCTGTTTATCTATGCTGCCTGCATACCGGCCAGGATGTCTTTTTTGCGCTCTTTCTCGCCACTGCCGCCGTGGTCGCCTGCAGCGAACTGCTGGCGCGGCTGGTGAAAACGCCGGTGATCCTGTTGATGGTCCCCATGCTGATCCCGCTGATCCCAGGCGGCGACCTGTATTATATGATGAGCTGTCTTGTGCAGGGACAATACGCCCGCTTCGGCCAATATGCCCAACTAGTGCTGACCGAATCGGGTGCGATCGCCATCGGGATCATCTGCGTGGCTTCGCTCGCCAATATTTGCACCGGCTTCCAAAAACATCCCCGCCGCGCCCCCTGAACGTCCCGGCAGGCGCATCTTACACCATTCCACATGTTTCAACATGGTTTTTAACGGATCGTCAACAGGTTTTCAACACTCGCAAAATAGCTTAATATAGGCTTTTTAAGCTGTTTTTGTCGTTTCGCGCGATATTTGATTCTTGATTTTTCAACAGGAAAAGAGTTATACTATTCACATAGAAATAATCGTCTTCCTGCAAAAAAGCCCCCCGCTTATGCGGAGGGTTTTTTTCCGTCCATCCGCCCCTAATGGGAATACGGCGCACACCGCGCTTCGGACGCAATTGGGGTGGCGGCCATTTTTTGCAGCAAACTGCTATTTTTTTCTAATATTCTCGGGATATAGGGTAAAAATAACTCCGATAGCGGCATTTTACTTTTTATTTCTTTACCAAGCAGGAGGTTGCACCATGGCCAGCATCACCTTAAAAAACATTTATAAAATCTATCCCGGCGATGTCACCGCCGTACATGATTTCAACCTGGAGATCAAGGACCGCGAATTCATTATCCTGGTCGGCCCGTCCGGCTGCGGCAAATCCACCACCCTGCGTATGATTGCCGGGCTGGAGGGGATCTCCAAGGGGGAGCTTTACATTGGGGACAAGCTCGTCAACGATGTCGCCCCCAAAGACCGGGATATCGCCATGGTCTTTCAGAATTATGCACTGTACCCGCATATGACCGTGTATAAAAACATGGCGTTCGGGCTGCAGCTGCGCAAGGTACCCAAACAGGTGATCGACGAGAAGGTCAAACAGGCTGCGCGTGTCCTGGATATCGAGCACCTGCTGTCCCGCAAGCCGAAAGCGCTTTCCGGCGGGCAGCGGCAGCGGGTAGCGCTCGGGCGCGCCATGGTGCGCAATCCAGCCGTCTTCCTGTTGGACGAACCGCTCTCCAACCTGGACGCCAAACTGCGTACCGCCATGCGCTCAGAGATCACAAAGCTGCATAAACAGCTCGGCACCACCTTTGTCTACGTCACCCACGACCAGACCGAAGCGATGACGATGGGCGACCGGATCGTCGTGATGAAGGATGGGTTCATCCAACAGGTGGATACCCCCCAGAACCTTTATGATTATCCCTGCAATATTTTTGTCGCCGGGTTTATCGGTTCCCCCCAGATGAATTTTTTGCCAGCCGTACTGCAAAAACAGGGCGGGCAATTTGCCGCGATGTTTGGGGATACCCCGATCGTCCTCCCGGAAGGCAAAGGCGACCCGGAAAAACTTGCGCATTATATCGGCAGGGAGGTGGTATTGGGGGTGCGCCCGGAAAACCTGCACGACCAGGCTGTCTATATGGACCTGCCCACCACAAGCGTCCTGCATGCCCGGGTGGACCTGGCGGAATTGATGGGGTCGGAGATCTACCTCTATGCCGATTGCCAGGGCGCCAAGCTGGTCGCCCGCGTACCGCCCCGCAGCCGCACAAAGGACGGCGACTTGATCGACCTTGCCGTCGACTGCACCAAGATCCATCTGTTTGACAAGGAAACCGAAGAAACCATCTGCAACTGACCCGGCCGCCTCCCGCAGCCGGCAAAAAACGCCTTTGCATCCGGAAAATACCGGCTGCAAAGGCGTTTTTGACTGTTATATTTACAGATGCACGAAAAATTTGCGGTCCAGGCCGGCCCGCTCGAGCAGGTAGACGAGCAGCACCCCCAATACCGCACACGGCACGATTTGCCCCAGGGTGACCGAAAGGGCATTGATGTAAAAAATCCCGAGGGTGAACCCATCCGAATAAAAAAACGTGAGTTCCGCACCGATCACTGCACCGTTGACCAGGATCGGCGGCAGCGCGGCCGGCAGCACAAGCTTTTTTACCCGCACATTGCGCAGCAGGTAACTCAGCCAGGCCGCAATCAGGGTGGCCAATGTGCCGAACACCACATCCGGCGGCATCGTCGTACCCAGCATGGTGCCGATCAGGTTGGTCAGCAGGCATCCGAGCGTGACCCCCCATACCCCAATGGGCGACATGACAGCCAGCAGCCCCAACGCTTCCGAAAACCGGATCTGCACGATCCCGAAACTCAGCGGGGCCAGCGCCAGGCTGACGGCGGTGTACAGCGCAGCGATCATTGCGATGGCCGCTGCCCTTCTCACATTTGTCTGTTCCATATTCTGTTTTCCCCTTTTCGTAGGCGCAGCAAAGCACGCCCTAGTATGGTTTAAGGTCAGGAATTTGCGACTGACCGCTGCCTTTTTCAGGCAGCCGTTTCATTTTAAACCAATCATCCGCAAAATGCAAGCCCCTGCGGCGCCGGGACGTACATCTTTCCCACACTTTACGGCTTTTCCCGGCATTTTTTATCATCCCAGACGATTGTTATTGGATCAAAAATGTAGTATACTATTGCCATACTATGCGGATTGCATTTAGGGATTTTAGACAGGAGGATGTTTTGTGGCTTATTTGCAGGGCAGTTTCCCTCTGCTGGCAAGGTGTGAACTTGCGCCGGGGGTCTTCAGCTTTACCATCTCATGCCCCGAGATCGCTGCGCAGGCGCAGGCCGGCCAGTTTGTACATGTCCGGGTGGAAGGGTTCACCTTGCGCCGCCCGATCTCCATTTGTTCGTTCGACCGTGCAGCCGGGACGGTGCGGATCGTGTTTGAGGTGCGCGGCCGGGGTACCGAGCGCCTTTCGCATTGCAAAACCGGGGAGATGCTCGACCTGCTCGGGCCGCTCGGCAACGGCTTTTCGGCTGTAAAGCCGGGGGAAAAGCTGATCGTGGTCGGCGGCGGGATTGGTGTGCCGCCGATGCTTCAGGCGGCAAAAGCTGCCGGTGCGGATGCAACTGCGATCATTGGGTTCCGCACCGCCGGCGCAGTCATCCTCAAAGAAGAATTTGAAGCGCTCGGCTGCGATACCCGGCTGGCCACCGACGACGGGTCGGCCGGCTACCATGGATTTGTCACCGGGCTTTTAAAACAGCGGCTGGCCGAGGGTGCCGCCGCGCTGATTTGCGCCTGCGGGCCAATGCCGATGCTCAAAGGGGTGGTGGCCCTGGCTGACGAGTACGGCATCCCGAGCGAAGTTTCACTGGAAGAGCGTATGGGCTGCGGGATCGGGGCCTGCCTGGTCTGCGCCTGTAAAACGGTAAAGGACGGGAGGGAAATCTATTCCCACGTCTGCAAGGACGGGCCTGTGTTCAACGGAAATGAGGTGGTCTTTTGAAACCTTCGATGAAAGTAACCATTGCCGGTGTAGAACTCAAAAACCCTGTGATCACTGCCTCCGGATGCTGCGGATATGGCCGCGAATACGACCGGCTTTACCCGATGGAAAAACTGGGCGGCATTTCGCTCAAAGGCATGACCCTGGAAGAACGCCAGGGCAACCCGCCCTGCCGGATCGCCGAAACGCCGTCCGGCATGCTCAATTCGGTCGGGCTGCAAAACCCGGGCGTTGAAGCGTTTTTGCGGGATGAACTGCCCAACCTGACCGGGCGCGATGTGGTAAAGATCGCCAATGTCGCCGGCAGCTCGATCGAAGATTACTGCGCGATTGCCGAACGGCTGGACGGCAGCGCAGTGGACATGCTGGAGGTCAATATTTCCTGCCCGAATGTCAAGCATGGCGGGGCCTCCTTCGGCGCCGACTGCACAATGGCTTCCCAGGTGGTTTCAGAAATGCGCCGGCGCACCAAAAAGCCGCTGATGGTGAAGCTGACCCCGAATGTGACCGATATCGTGTCGATCGCCCGCGCCGTCGAGGATGCGGGGGCGGACGCCGTTTCGCTCATCAATACGGTGCTTGCCATGCGCATCGACATCAAGACCCGCCGCCCGGTGCTGCACAACAATGTGGGCGGCCTTTCCGGCCCGGCAGTCTTCCCGATCGCCGTACGCATGGTCTGGCAGGTCGCAAACGCTGTAAAAGTGCCGGTCATCGGCATGGGCGGCATTGAAAAATGGCAGGACGCCATCGAAATGATGATGGCCGGCGCGCAGGCCATCCAGATCGGCGCCGCATTGTTCTATGACCCGTATACCCCGCTGCGTGTGCTGGAGGGGATGGAAAGATGGATGGAGCAGAACGGCGTTTCGGATATCAATGAAATTGTGGGCGCAGTGCGTCCCTGGTAACTTGAGGTGAAGGCATGACAACCATTTATCTGGTCCGGCACGCGGAGGCTTCCGGCAATATTGAGCGCCGGTTTCAGGGGCATTTTGACGGAGTGGTCACCCCAACCGGGGAAAAACAGCTGGCCTACCTGTCGGAACGGTTCAAAGGGATCCATCTGGACGCGGTCTACAGCAGCCCGCTTTCCCGCGCGCGCCAGACTGCGCAGGCGGTCGACGCTTATGCCCAGCTGCCGATCCATACCGACCCGCGCCTGATGGAGATCAACGGCGGGGAATTTGAAGGGCAGTTTTTTGACGACCTACCCAAGCTTTTCCCGGTAGAATTCAATCAATGGGCGACCGACCCGGTCCATTTCCGCGCGCCGGGCGGGGAAAGCATGCTGCATGTCTACGAGCGCATGCGCACGGTGATCGAGGAAATCGTCTGCAACCACCCCAACCAGACGGTTGCAGTCGTTTCCCACGGCTGCGCCATCCGCAACTATTTGTGCTATGCGCAGGGCTGGCCGCTGGAGGAAATCAAATATGTCCCCTGGGGGGAAAATACCTGTGTTTCCCGCATCGATTACGACGAACAGGTCTGCCCGCATGTGGTTTTCCTCAACGATGCGGGCCATCTGCCGCCCGACCAGTCCTGTTTTAAACAGCAAAGCTGGTGGAAAAAGGTCCCCAAACGTCCAGAACAACAACCAGCGGGAGGCAAGACAATATGAAAATTTTAGCTGTGGATTATGGCGATTCGCGTACCGGGCTGGCCTGCTGCGACCGGACCGAATACCTGGCGTCCCCCATCGGGGTCATCCAGGACAGGGTGTTCGGCAGTGTGGTGCAAAAGGTGGCCAATGCGGTGGAGGAATATGCCGCCGGTATGGTCATTGTCGGGTACCCGCTGAATATGAATGGTTCCGCCGGGCCGCGCGCCCAGCTTTGCGAGCAGTTTGCCAATGAACTGCGCCAGCTGGTCAAGGTGCCGGTCAAGCTGTGGGACGAACGCGGCACTACCGTTTCGGCCATCGGCTACCTCAATGAAACGGATACGCGCGGGAAAAAGCGGAAAAATGTGGTCGACGCGGTGGCTGCCACCATTATTTTGGAAAGCTATCTCGCTTACCGCCGCAACCATCCCGAAAAAGTATGATATAAATTGAATATTTTTCTTTAAAATATACTTGAAGGAGTATTTTCCATGGACTATCAAGCGCTTGCGGAATTGTTATTCCCCGACATTCAAACCACCCCGGAAGAAATTGAAGCGATGTACCCGCCCCGGCAGCTGCCGGAAGGGGCAAAAGTGACCCGTATGGCGCCCAGCCCGACCGGGTTCATGCACCTGGGCAACCTGTTCGGGGCGATTGCCGACGAACGGCTGGCCCATCAGAGCGGCGGGGTGTTTTTGCTCCGCATCGAGGACACCGACCAAAAACGCGAAGTGCCCGGCGCAGTCGAAACCATTTTGAACGTCTTTTCGGATTACGGCCTGCCGTTTGACGAGGGCGCGACCATTGACGGCGACCGGGGCGATCACGGCCCGTACCGGCAGCGGCAGCGCGCAA
>CALXGW010000035.1 GCA_944387965.1 uncultured Anaerotruncus sp.
AGCGCACAGATCGTCGAACAGGTGATCCGGCCCACCGGGCTGCTCGACCCGGAGGTGGAAGTGCGTCCGGTGGAGGGGCAGATCGACGATTTGCTATCTGAGATCAATGAACGCGCGCAAAAAGGGGAACGGGTGCTGGTCACAACGCTGACCAAAAAAATGGCGGAAAATTTGACTGCCTATATGGAAAATATGGGGGTCAAAATCCGTTATATGCACCACGATATCGATACGATCGAGCGTATGGAGATCGTACGCGACCTGCGGCTTGGGGAATTCGACGTACTGGTTGGGATCAACCTGCTGCGGGAAGGGCTTGATATCCCGGAAGTTTCATTGGTAGCGATTTTAGACGCAGATAAGGAAGGCTTTTTGCGCAGCGAAACTTCATTGATCCAGACGATTGGACGTGCGGCGCGCAATGCAAACGGGAAGGTCATCATGTATGCCGACAGCGTGACCGATTCGATGGAGAACGCCATCCGGGAAACCTTGCGGCGCCGGCAGATTCAGGAGGCATATAATCAGGCCCACAATATCACACCGAAAACGATACAGAAAGATGTGCGGGAGATTTTGGAGATTTCTGCACATAGTGAAACAGAAAACCGTACGAAAAATACAAAACGCATGTCCTTCAAAGAGCGGGAGGCGTTGATCGCCAAATTGACGGCAGAGATGAAAAATGCGGCCAAGATATTGGAATTTGAGCATGCCGCATATTTGCGGGATAAGATTCAAAAATTAAAAAAGGAGAATGAACGTCCATCCCGGCTGCCGAAATAAAGAATGAAGTTTGTAAACAGAAAGTAAAAAACCTTTACATGCATAAGATGCGATTTAAATGGCAATTGCAAGAATTTTTAATAAAATGACTGAAAATATTGGAGGAACCTGGTTTGGCAACAGACAAAATCATTATAAAAGGCGCCAGAGAGCATAATCTGGCGGGAATAGACCTAGAAATCCCACGCGACAAGTTAATTGTCTTTACAGGGCTGTCGGGTTCAGGAAAAAGTTCGCTTGCGTTTGATACCATCTATGCGGATGGGCAGCGGCGTTATGTGGAGAGCTTGTCCAGTTATGCCCGGCAGTTTCTGGGACAGATGGAAAAGCCGGATGTGGATAGCATTGAGGGACTATCTCCTGCGATCTCGATCGATCAGAAGACGACATCCAAAAACCCGCGTTCCACAGTCGGGACGGTGACGGAAATCTATGACTACCTGCGCTTGCTGTATGCGCGTATTGGTATCCCGCATTGTCCGGTATGCGGGCGGCCGATCGAACAGCAAACAGTGGATCAGATGGTGGATAAGGTCCTTTCTTTGCCGGAGGGGACACGCATCCAGGTGCTGGCGCCGACTATCCGCGGACGCAAGGGGGAGCATATCAAGGAGTTTGACGCAGCCCGGCGGTCCGGTTATGTGCGTGTGCGGGTGGACGGGAACCTGTATGACCTTTCTGAAGAAATCAAGCTGGAAAAGAACAAAAAGCATACGATCGAGATTGTGGTGGACCGGCTGGTCATTAAGGAAGAAATCCGGTCGCGTCTGGCGGATTCGCTTGAAACTGCGTTGGGACTGGCCGGCGGACTGGCGGTCGTGGTTGCCGGCGAGGAAGAATTTACCTTTTCACAAAATTATGCCTGTCCGGATCATGATATCAGCATTGAGGAATTAACCCCGCGTATGTTTTCCTTCAATGCCCCGTATGGCGCCTGCGAAAAATGTACCGGCCTCGGGACTTTTATGAAGGTCGACCCGGATCTGGTGCTTCCCAATAAGCGGCTGACCATCCGGGAGGGAGCTATCCGCGCGTCAGGGTGGTATTACGCAGAGGGCGGTATCGCCCAGATGTATTACGAGGGATTGGCGAAACATTATGGGTTTTCGCTGGATGTGCCGGTCAGGGATCTTCCGAAAAAGGTCATTGATATCCTGCTTTATGGCACCAACGGGGAAAAAATCCTGATGCACCGGGAAACCGGCTCCACCAAAGGCTCCTATTATACCGATTTTGAGGGGATCGTCAACAACTTGGAGCGCCGCTTCCGGGAAACCAATTCCAGCTGGATGCGGGAAGAAATCACCACCTGGATGAGCAGTGTGGAATGTCCTTCCTGCCACGGGGACAGGCTCAACAAAACGGTTTTGGCAGTGACGGTCGGAGGGCTGAATATCAGCCAGTTCTGCCGAATGTCGGTGGTGCAGGCGCTGGAATTTTTAGATCAGCTCAAACTGACCAAGCGGGAAGAGATGATTTCTGCGCTGATTATCAAGGAAATCCGCGAACGGTTGGGATTTTTACGCAGCGTGGGGCTGGAATACCTGACGCTGGCGCGCTCGGCCGGCACCCTTTCTGGCGGGGAAAGCCAGCGGATCCGTCTGGCGACACAAATCGGTTCTTCCCTAATGGGGGTGCTTTATATCCTGGACGAGCCGTCGATCGGCCTGCATCAGCGGGATAACGATAAGCTGATCGCAACCTTAAAACGGCTGCGGGATTTGGGCAATACACTGATCGTGGTGGAACATGACGAGGATACAATGTACGCCGCCGATTATATCGTGGATATCGGGCCGGGGGCCGGCGTACACGGGGGCAAGGTGGTATGCGCGGGGACGATCGACCAGATCAAGGCTTGTAAAGAGTCTATCACTGGGCAGTACCTTTCCGGCAGGAAAAAAATCCCGATCCCGGATCACCGACGGCCCGGGAACGGCAATTTTCTGAAAATCATCGGCGCGTCGGAGAATAATCTAAAGGATGTGGACGTCAGCATCCCGCTGGGAACCTTTACAGTCGTGACCGGCGTTTCCGGTTCCGGGAAAAGTTCCCTGATCAATGAGGTGCTTTTTAAGCGCTTGAATCGCGACCTGACCAATCCAAGGGTCAAACCCGGAAAGCATATCGATATTGAAGGCATCGAATTGGTGGATAAGGTGATCGACATCAACCAGGCGCCAATCGGGCGTACGCCGCGTTCAAACCCGGCGACTTACACCGGTGTATTCACCGATATCCGGGAGATTTTTGCGCAGACCAATGATGCGAAAATGCGCGGGTATAAGTCCAGCCGGTTTTCCTTCAACGTGAAGGGCGGACGGTGTGAAGCTTGTGAAGGGGACGGCATCGTCTGCATTGAGATGCATTTTTTGCCGGATATCTACGTGCCGTGTGAAGTGTGTAAAGGCAAACGGTATAACCGCGAAACATTAGAGGTCAAATATAAGGGCAAATCCATCTATGATGTGTTGGAAATGACGGTCGAAGAGGGGCTGGAATTCTTCCAGAACATACCGAAGGTGGCGCGTAAGCTGCAAACGCTTTATGATGTCGGGCTGGGGTATATCAAGATTGGCCAGCCGGCGACCACCCTTTCCGGCGGTGAAGCCCAGCGGGTCAAGCTGGCGACCGAGCTTTCCAAACGGCCAACCGGGAAAACGGTATATATCCTGGATGAGCCGACCACCGGCCTGCATACCGCGGATGTGCATAAATTGATCGAAGTGCTGCAAACTCTTGTGGAATCGGGGAATACTGTCATTACGATTGAGCATAATCTGGAAGTCATCAAAACGGCAGATTATATCATCGACCTCGGGCCGGAGGGCGGCGACCGGGGCGGATGTGTGGTAGCAGCTGGTACGCCTGAGGAAATTTGTATGGTTCCTGCGTCATATACTGGCCAATATTTGAAAAAAATGCTAAAATAATCACGATATCCGAAAAAGCTCTTTACAAAAATATACTTTTGCAGTATAATTTAAAACAGCCAATATTGTTACACAAAAGGAGAATGGGTTATGGAAAAATATGTTTGCTCGATCTGCGGTTACGTTTACGATCCTGAGAAGGGTGAACCGGATTCCGGTATCGCGCCAGGCACCAAATGGGAGGACGTCCCGGCTGATTTCGTTTGCCCGCTTTGCGGCGTCGGTAAAGACGAATTCGAGAAACAGTAAAGTGATTGGTGCGGCCGTTTGAACCTTTTCAGATGGCCGCATTCTTCCTATAAAAAGGCGTTTCGCCGGAATTTTGCACTTTTTGTACATGTTGTTATCAACCTGCGGGAGGAATGTTATTTTGGCGTCTGTAAAAATTTCTGAGAGCGTATATTCAGTTGGAATCCTCAATCCTAATTTGCGCGTATTTGATATCGTAATGGCCACTGAATTCGGCACAAGTTATAACTCCTATGTGGTCAAGGGGGCTGAAAAAAACGTCCTGGTCGAATGCTGCCACAAGACTTATTTCAAACAGTATCTGCAAAATATCCGGGAAGTGATTGAACCGGAGAAAATCGATTACATCCTTTTGAACCATAACGAGCCGGATCATTCCGGCTGCTTGGCCCAGTTGCTGGAATATACGCCGAATGCGACCATCCTGGTATCCCGCGCCGGGTCGATCTATCTAAAAAATATCACCAACCGCACCGATTTGAAGGTGAAGGTGGTGCAGGATAGGGAAATCCTGGATATCGGGGGGAAAACGCTGGAATTTATCAGCGCGCCCTTCCTGCATTGGCCGGATTCGATCTTCACCTGGATGAAGGAAGAAAACCTGCTTTTCAGCTGTGATTTCCTGGGTTCCCATTATTGCGAACCGTACACTTTCGATTATAATATGGCTTATCCCGCAAAATATGAGGTTGCTTTCCGCGGTTATTATGACGCCATCTTTGGGCCGTTCAAGCCGTATGTTTTGGCGGGGCTCGAAAAAATGAAAAAACTGCCGGTGCAGACGGTATGCACCAGCCATGGCCCGGTACTTACCAAAGGCGGCAAACTCGAGTATACAATGGAAAAATATGAGGAATGGAGCCAGCCGCATAAAAATGAGCGGCTTACTGTTCCGGTCTTTTACACTTCCGCGTACGGGAATACCCGGAAGATCGCAAAAGCGATCCGGGAAGGAATCCTGCTTGCAAAGCCCGAAGCGGACGTTGGGCTTTATGATATCATCGACCATGATATGAATATGCTTTCCGGGCTGCTCAACACCAGCGACGCTTTTGCGCTGGGCAGCCCGACCATCAACGGGGAAGCCGTTGCGCCGTCCTGGCAGCTGCTTGCGCATGTGGATGCAGTGAATAACAAAAAGAAACCGGTGCTTGTGTTCGGCTCCTATGGATGGAGCGGGGAAGCGGTACCCAACCTGATGACCCGGCTGACCGGCCTCAAGATGAAGGTGTTCGGCGAGGGGTATAAAGTGTGTTTTGTACCCTCCGAAGAAGAACTTCAAAAAGCGGTGGAATTGGGCCGTGCTTTCGGGGAGTCGCTATAAGGTACGGACGGCAATTTTTCATTTTATATTTGCAATGAATCAACCGGCTGATAAATTTTTGCAATAAAAGAAAGGGAGGTTTCTGGTATGAAGACATTGAAGGATGCTGCCTGCGGGGATACCTTTACCGTGCGTAAGGTGCGGGGCGACCGGGAATTTGTCGATCAGATGGCTGCTGTGGGGATCATGCGCGGCAGCGACGTTACCCTGACAGCGATGCTGCCGGATGGCGGGATGGCCATCCGCACCGGCTGCAAAGAACTCTCTCTCGCGGCGCAGCAGGCGGAACAGATCGTTGTGGAAGAACAGTTTGTCCGTAAAAGCAGCGATCCGGTCTTTTTCAGCGGCTGCTGCGCGTATGGAAATTCTGCCGGCATCTGGGACCGTATCAATGGCAAATGCCCATCTGCAAAAGAAGATTGAACCTTATCCGATCCGGGAGCGCCGCTATGGCGGCGCTCCTATTTTTATCCTTGAAAAAAGGCATGGAGAATGATATAATTTTACAGTATGTAATTATTTGAATGGGGGATATCTTTTGCCCACAACCAGAGAAACTGTCAGTATACAGGAATTATTGGCGCAGCGGGATTTCGCACGAAAAGCGTCGGAATTGATATCCCGGCGTTACGAGCATCCGCCGCTTGCCTATGTACATTCTTTCGGATGCCAGCAAAACCAGAGTGATGGCGAAAAAATCAAGGGGATGCTCGCGCAGATGGGGTATGGTTTTACAGATGCCCCGGAATCAGCCCAGCTGGTCATTTATAATACCTGCGCTGTGCGTGAAAATGCGGAGGACCGCGTTTTTGGGCATGTCGGCGCCCTCAAGCCCCTTAAAAAAGAGCATCCCGACCTGATGATCGGGCTCTGCGGCTGTATGATGCAGCAGCAAAGTGTCGCTGATAAGATCAAAAACAGTTATCCCTATGTGGATCTCGTCTTCGGGACACACGCGCTTCATCTGTTGCCTGAATTGCTTTACCGCCGCCTCTCGGGGGAAAAACGCCAGTTTTCCCTGCCGGAGGGGAACGGCCGGATCGCAGAGGGGCTGCCGGTACGGCGGGATGGAAAAATAAAAGCCAACCTGCCGATCATGTATGGATGCGACAATTTCTGTACCTACTGCATTGTGCCACATGTGCGCGGCCGGGAACGCAGCCGTCTGCCGAAGGACATCCTTGCGGAAGCGCAGGATCTGGCGGCGCAAGGGTACCGGGAAATCACCCTTTTGGGGCAGAATGTCAATTCGTATGGCAAAGGGCTGCCGGAACCCATTGATTTTTCCGACCTGCTTCGGCAGGTGGATGCGGTACCGGGGGATTTCATGATCCGGTTCATGACCAGCCATCCGAAGGATTGTACCCGCAAGCTGATCGACACCATCGCTGCAAGCAAAAAAATTTACCATCACATCCATCTGCCGGTGCAGAGCGGGAGCGACAGGGTGTTGGCTGCGATGAACCGCCGGTATACGGTGGAGGATTATTTGCAGTTGATCGGATATGCACGCGAGCGGATGCCGGACGTGACCTTTTCCAGCGATATCATTGTGGGATTTCCCGGGGAAACCAGGGAAGAATTTGAACAGACCCTGCAATTGATCCGGCAGGTGGAATATACGGCGCTGTTCACCTTTATTTATTCCCGCCGCAGCGGGACAAAGGCTGCCCAGATGGACGACCCGGTACCGGCGGAAGAAAAATCCCGCTGGATGCGCGAACTTTTGGATACCCAGTCGGCGATACGGGAAAAACAGCAGGAGGCTTTCATCGGCAAAACCATCCGTGTCCTGGCGGACGGGTACGGGAAGGCTGGGGAAGGCTGGATCAGCGGCAGGAACGATTCCAATGATATTGTGGAATTCAAAGGGCCGGGATCGGCGATTGGAAGGTTCGTGAATGTCAAAATCGAGCGGGCCATGAATTGGGCGCTTTTTGGAACGCTTGTTTAAAAAATAGAAAATATAAAGGAGTTATGAAAAATGGATATGTTGGAAGCGGCAAGAAGTTTGGGGCATGCGATTCAAAGCGATGAAGCGTTTATCGGTATGATGCTGGCGCAGCAGGCCAACGATAAAGATGAGCAACTTCAGAACCTGATTGGGGAATTCAATCTCAAACGTGTTGCACTGAACTCTGAAATCAACAAGCAGGAAAAAGATCAGGCAAAGATTTCTGCTCTGAATGACGAGATCAAAGATATTTATGGGAAAGTAATGGCAAACCCTAACATGCGCGCATATAACGACGCAAAGAGCGAACTGGATCAGAAGATCGATTTTGTCATGCAGATTTTACGGGCCAGTATCGAAGGGCAGGACCCGGATGCATTTCAGCCGCAAGCGGGCTGCTCGGGATCCTGTTCTTCCTGCTCCGGTTGCCAATAAGGCGCATAATAAACGGACAGGATTATACGCCCGGCCATTGCGTCCGGCTGGGCTTTCGGATTTTCTGCTTCATAGAATGAATCACAAGGGTTTCTTCCTTTTCTGTATCCCGAAAACAGGGGGAAGAAGCCCTTTTCGTCAGGTAAAGGGGTTGGAGGCTGTTTCATGAAAGTGGATATGAATAAACTTTCCCCGATGATGCAGCAATATTTTGCGATTAAGGAAAAGCATAAGGATCACATCCTGTTCTTCAGGCTGGGGGATTTTTATGAGATGTTCTATGATGACGCGATCCTGGCGTCCAGAGAACTGGAATTGACCCTGACCGGGCGGGATTGCGGGCAGGAGGAACGGGCGCCGATGTGCGGCGTGCCATACCATGCGTGTGAAACGTATATCTCCAGGCTGATCAAAAAGGGATATAAGGTAGCCATCTGCGAGCAGATGGAAAATCCTGCTGAAGCCAAAGGGGTTGTCAAGCGGGAAGTGATCCGTGTGATCACGCCGGGCACGGTGATCGAAAGCAATATGCTTTCGGAGGAGAGCAACAATTATATCGCCTGCATCTTCTGCGCAGCGGACGGATGGGGGCTGGCATGTACCGACATTTCCACCGGACAGGCATATGTTTCCCAGTTCGGGAAGGATGCGCAGGCAGACCTGATCAATGACCTTGCCCGCTACAGCCCCAGCGAGGTCATTTTCAATGAAGAGATCCTGCCCCATACGGTGCTGACTGCTTTTATCAAGGAGCGGCTGCACTGCGTAGCAGACCTGCGCGACCCGGAGGATTTTGTATTGCAGCATGACTGTGAGGTGGTCGAGCGGCATTTTTCCAGGTCGGTTGCGGATTTGGGGCTGGAAGGCAAGGAAATTTCGGTATGCGCGCTGGGAGCGCTGCTTTTATACCTGTACCAGACCCAGAAAAAAGGGCTGGAACGGATTCTGGACGTCAATTACGTCAATACAGAGCAGTTTATGACGCTTGACATTACTGCATGCAGGAATCTGGAACTCCGGCAGACGATGCGTACAGGAGAAAAACGAGGCACCTTGCTTTGGGTGCTTGACAAGACGAGGACGGCGATGGGCAAACGCCTTCTGCGCAGCTTTTTGGATAAGCCTCTGATGAATCCGGCCGTAATCAATAAACGTTTGAATGCCGTAGAAGAATTGTACGGCGATACCATGCGCCGGTGCGACCTGATGGAACTGCTTTCCTCTATTTTTGACCTGGAACGCCTGATGACCAGGGTCGTTTACGGCAATGCAAACCCGCGGGAATATAAGGCTTTGGAAGCAGCCTGCAGGGTCCTTCCGCAGGTGCGCGGACAGCTGGCCGGATGCACCAGCCTGTACCTGGATGAGATCTACCGGCAGATCGACCCGCTGGAAGATCTGTGTGAACGGATTGAAAAAGCGATCGATGACAAAACGCCTGTACAGCTAAAGGATGGCAATGTGATCAAAGCCGGATATAATGCCGAATTGGACGAGCTGCGCGGGCTGATGCATAACAGCAAGCAGATATTATTGGACATGGAAAGCAGGGAAAAAGAAAAAACCGGGATTAAAAATTTGAAGATCAGGTATAACCGGGTGTTCGGTTATTACATAGAGGTCAGTAAGTCCAACCTTTCCATGGTGCCGGATACCTATATCCGCAAACAGACGTTAACGAATTGCGAACGGTATATCACCGAAGAACTCAAAACGCTGGAAGAGAAGATCCTTTCTGCAGGGGAACGGATTTTGCAGCTGGAGGCGAAACTGTTTGACGATGTGCGCGTTTATGTCGCTTCGCAGCTGCACCGGGTACAGGCGACAGCTTCTGCGATCGCGTATCTGGATGTTTACTGTGCATTGGCGTCGGTAGCGGTCAACAACAACTACTGCCGTCCGGATGTAGGCTTCGGGGATCGGATTGAGATCCGGGATGGGCGGCATCCGGTGGTGGAGCAATTGATGGGAAAAGCGCCGTTTGTCCCGAACGATACAATTTTGGACAATGGGGAAAATCAGATTGCGATTATCACCGGCCCGAATATGGCAGGGAAATCCACCTATATGCGGCAAACGGCGCTAATCGTGCTGATGGCGCAGATGGGCAGCTTTGTGCCCGCATCATCGGCAAAGATCGGTGTGGTGGACGGCATTTTTACGCGTGTGGGCGCGTCGGATGACCTGGCGTCCGGGCAATCTACTTTTATGGTGGAAATGAATGAAGTTGCTCAAATTTTAAAGGAAGCCACCAGCAAGAGCCTGCTGATCCTTGACGAGATCGGGCGGGGGACTTCGACATTTGACGGCATGAGCATTGCCCGCGCCGTGGTAGAATATATAGCGGATAAAAAATTGTTGGGCGCCAAAACCCTGTTTGCGACCCATTACCATGAATTGACCAGCATGGAGGATGAACTTCCCAATATCAAAAATTACAATATCGCCTGCAAAAAACGGGGGGATGAAATCACTTTCCTGCGCAGGATCGTCCCGGGCGGTGCGGACGACAGCTATGGGATTGAAGTGTCCAAGCTGGCGGGGGTGCCGGATAGGGTGATCCGCCGTGCAAAACAGGTGCTGGGCCAGCTGGACCAGGGCAAAGAGGTTTCGGCCGCCAAAAAGAAAAAGGCGGTAGCCGGGCCGGAAAATCAAATTTCTTTCCAGGCAGTACTCCCGTCCGCTGTGGAAGAGCGGCTCAGGCAGATCGATGTGAATACCCTTACGCCGATCGAGGCGCTCAACCAGCTCTATGAATTGAAAAAGCTATTGAAAGATTGATCCAAAGGAGGGACAAGGGTGGCAAAGATCAATATTCTGGAAAAACAGGTCGCAGAACTGATTGCAGCCGGCGAGGTGGTCGAGCGGCCCGCGTCCATCGTAAAGGAATTGGTGGAAAATTCCGTGGATGCGGGTGCGCAGCGGATCACAGTGGAAATCCAGGGCGGGGGCATCCAATATATCCGGGTCAGCGACGACGGCTGCGGGATCGAGCGGGAAGATGTGGCCAACGCCTTCCTGCGCCATGCGACCAGTAAAGTGCGCAGCAGCAGCGATCTGGAACAGATCGTCACCATGGGATTCCGCGGGGAGGCGCTGGCTTCAATCGCTGCAATGTGCCGGGTGGAACTGCTGACCCGTGCCAAAGGGGAAACGATAGGAACAAGCTACCGGATTTCAGGGGATGAAGCCGAAGAACCACAGGATACTGGCTGCCCGGTCGGCACGACGATTACTGTGCGGGATGTTTTTTACAATACCCCTGCGCGTATGAAATTTTTAAAAAAGGATATTTCTGAGGGAAACAGCGTTTTCGCCGTAGTGGAGAAAGCGGCGCTCGGCAACCCGCAGATTGCATTCAAACTGATCCGGGACGGGCAGTTAAAGCTGCAAACGCCGGGGGACGGGAAGCTGGAATCGGCGGTACGCTGCGTGTTGGGAAAAGAATTTACAGAAAATATGATCCCGGTGCGTTATTCCAATGGGGGAATATCCTTATCCGGGGTGATTGCAAAACCGACTTTTGCACGCGGCTCCCGTGCGATGCAGAATTTTTTCATCAATCACCGGTTTGTACGCTCAAAAACCTGTATGGCAGCGCTGGAAGAAGCTTACCGCAATGCGCTGATGGTGGGGAAATTCCCTTCCTGCGTGCTGAATCTGACCATCCCGCCGCAGGCAGTGGACGTCAATGTGCATCCAGCCAAGATCGAGGTGCGCTTTGCTGACGAAAAGAGCATTTTTGATCTGGTGTATTACGGCTGCAAGACAGCCCTGGGGGCAAACAGGCTTGCGCCTGAAATCACAGCGAAAGATACCCGGTATAACCCATTGGCGCAGTCAGCACCGCCGCAGCCGGTCCAACAGCATATGAGCGCTTCGGCTTATCAAACGATGATTGCTGGGGCCCAAAAGCAAACAAGCATTGAAAAAAGCACCGAATCATTCCTGGCTTC
>CALXGW010000036.1 GCA_944387965.1 uncultured Anaerotruncus sp.
CAAAGACGGCGAAGAACTGGAATTCGGCGGGCTGTTTGGCACCGCACCGGTCATGAAGGTCAACCGGTTCTCCCCCGCCAAATTCATTGCCCGCGGCGGCCAGATACCGGCGCCCCTGCAAAGCCTGAAAAACTGACTGAAAGGTCAGACCGCTTTACAGGCGCTGGCCATTGCCAAGCGGCAAACAGGGCTTCGGCGTCGGGACAAAATTTTAAAGGAATGATTGGGATGATTTCCAAAGATCAGCAAGGCAAGGGCGCAGGATTTTAAAAAATCCTGCGCCCTTTATTTTCCAAATGCCTGTGCGGGCTCCCTGCTCCCATACGAGCGGGGATTTCCCTGGAAATCCTTTACGTGGCAGAGGGTTCCAGTCCCGCCAGCCCCTGCGCAATGCCCCCGGTACCGATGTCGGCAATGACATATTCCCCTTCGCCCGTCCGGCGGAAACGGAACTCCTGATAGCAGTCGAACCAGAGCCAGCTGCCGTCCGCCTGGGGCTGGCTGTTGCCGTTGGCGGAAAGCCAGTACTGCGCTGCAGGCGTCCAGTAACTGCAGATTATCGATACCGCAAACTCATCTAGGTCGCCCGCCATGGGGCTAACCTGCTGGAGCTGGAAATTTTCCAGCCGGAGCTCTTGCGGGAGGTCATCCGCACCAAAGGCGCTGTAATATCCCAGGATGCCATCCCGGGCAATTTCTTCCATTGTATTGCCCAGGCTGCTGAATCGGGATGCCGCCTGAGATACCCCTTCCCCGGCCGCCCACAGGTAAGTATCCCAAATTTGCCGGGCAGCGTCGTCTGAGAGCGCAACCCGATGGCTGCCTGGATGCCCGGCGTAAACTGTCCCGTTTTCCTGATAGAGATACCAGTCATTTCCCGGCTCACCCACGGTTACCCGGAGAGAATTGTCGAGCCCTTCCAGCGCCGCCATTTCCCATTGGGCTTCGGCATCCCCATCCCCTTGCAGGAGCAGGGCGGTACGTCCGGCCAGTTCCGAATCCATCAGCGAAAACTGCCGCAAACTCTCCCCAGCCGACAACTGCTGGAACGCAAGGTAGCTGCTCTGCGCAGGGTTTTCTTCCACCTGCCCGGCAAAATCCCGGTATAATTCTAAAATACGTTCATAGTTTTCCTGTGCCATCTGCAGGCGGTATTCCCCGGCCTTTTCCATGTAAAACGTTTCCCCATCCTGGTAAACGTAATAAACTGCGTCCGGCTCGCCCATCTGGATCAGCAGGTAACTTGCCACCGGTGGCACTGCGTCGACTGCACCCGGAACTTCCGTACCACTGAGCAGGAGGGATGCAAGCTGCCGCCCGGTTTCGGAATCCTCGCCGGAGCAGAGCGGCCCTTCCACCCCCGCCGATACCTGCCGGAACCCGACATAATACCCGCCCAACACCTCACCGCCCTGTTGGGCGGCCCTGGCTGCATATCCTTCCAAAGATTGCAGCAGCTGGGATATTTCCGAACCTTCAACGCCGTAGGACGGCGAGGTCCGGAACCCATCGCTGCACCAAACGCTGTCCGCGGTGAAATAGAGTACAAAATTCCCCACGCTTACTTCCAGCGGACGCTGAAAGGCCAGGCTGAAATCCCAGGGGCGGATGTCCTGATCCTGGGAAACCGGCTGCCTGGTCACATGTAGGGACGAAACCTGGCCAGCAAGCGCCTGAATATCCTCCGCATCCTCCAGAAGATAGCTGTTCCCCCGCCCAGGCAGCACGGCCGTCACCGTTTCCCCCCAGATATTGTCGTGATAGGGGATTCCTTCCTGCTCTGAAAGAGGGATCGTCCCTTTTGGATTTGCCGCCAAACATACCGTCAAAACTGCAACCGCTGCCAAAAGCGCCAACAGGACCCAAAAAGCAGGCTTTTTATAACGCAGGACATTTTTGATTCGTCCGGACGTTTCATTTTCCCCAAATGCCAGCGGGCTTGCCAATCCGCTCCGGCGCATGGAAATGGAGAGCAGGGAGTTGGAATAATTTCTCCGGATTCCTTCCCCTAACCGGTTTATCACCTGTTCATCGCAGGACATCTCCATATCCCGGCACATCAGGCGATAGGCAAGCCAGAGAACCGGATTGAACCAGTGAACGAACACAGCCAAAAGCGCCGCTGTTTTGATCCAGTGATCCCCACGGCGGATGTGAACACGTTCATGGCACAGGATATACTGCCGCTCGGTTTCCGCCAATCCCAGCGGGAGGTAGATCCGCGGACGGAAAAAGCCCAGCACAAATGCTGTGGTGATCCGGTCGCTTGAAAAAACATTCCCCTCCATCCAAACTGCTGCGGCAAGTTTTTTGCGGAACCGGAGATAGGACAAAAAACTCCACGCGGCCAGCAGCACCATCCCGGCAATCCATACCCATGCCCCCGCTTCCAGAAGGATTTGCATGGGGTTGGCGCTGGCGGCGGGGGTTGCCGCTGGAAGGCTCTGGTTTACCGCCTGATCCAATGGCGGGATGCCGCTTTGAATCCGGGGAACTGAGGTATAAGCGATATCTTTGGGAATGGTTTCGGTGTGGACCGGGGTAAGGCTGAAAATCCCTTCAAAAGAAACCGGGCAAACCATCCGGAACCATACCACCGCCCACAGCGCATAGGAGAACACTTTGGGAGCACGCCGCAGCAGCAGCCTTGCCAGCATCACCAGCAGGGCTGTCCAGGTTGCGGAAAGGCTCATATTCAATACGGCAACCAGCCAATCCGATGCTGTCATTGCTTTGCCGCCTCCTCAATGATCTGCTTGAGTTTCTCCGCCTCCTCCTGCGAAAGCTTGCGGGTACCCAGAAAAGCGGTGAGGAATCCCGGCAGCGAACCGTCAAACGACTTTTCCACCACCGCCTGGCTCTCATACTGCTGCACCTGCTCCCTTTTTACCAGCGCGGTCACAACGGCATGTTCGTTATGCACCAGTCCTCGCTCCCCCAATTTTCGCAGTACGGTGTAGGTGGTGGGCTTCTTCCAGCCCAACCGCTCCTGGCAAACCCGGCAAAGCTGGGTGGAATTTACCGGCTCCAACTCCCAAACGATCGTCATGAAACGGTACTCCGCATCAAAAAGCTTATAAGGCTCCAATCAGGCCGCCTCCTTTCTTCCGAAAAGGTTTATCGCGATCAATCTCTTATAATAAGTTTATCGCAATAAACCTGATTTGTCAAGCCGCGGGACGCCATGCTACAGAGTCTCTGAAAGCACGCAAAAAGAGCGCAGGAAAAATTCCTGCGCTCTTTTATCCTGCGATTTGCTTTTCTCTTTCAAAGAAAGCTTATTTCATCATGCTGGCAACTTCATCCGCAAAGTTGTCTTCGCGTTTCTCCAGCCCTTCGCCCTTTTCATAACGGACGAAACCGGTCACTTTGATGGAACCGCCCAGTGCTTTGGCAGTTTCAGCCGTATACTGTGCAACCGACTGGTCGCCGTTTTTGACGAACGCCTGATCCATCAGGCAGTTTTCTTTGAAATATTTGTTGATACGCCCATCCACCATCTTTTCGATGATCTGTGCGGGTTTGTTTTTGAGCTTCTCATCGTTTGCGATCTGCGCTTTGAGGATTTCCTTCTCATGCGCAATCACATCTGCCGGGACGGCAGCTTCATCCAGATACAGCGGGTTGATCGCAGCAATCTGCATCGCGACGTCTTTGGCATATGCCTCAAACCCATCCTTACCTGCGACATCGGTATCAAAGCTGACCATAACGCCGATGCGGCCGCCGCCATGGACATAGGTTTCGACCGTACCCTCCGCATAAGCGAAACGGCGGATCTTCATATTTTCACCGATGGTCAGGATCTTGTCGCGGAGTTCTTCCTCGACAGTGCCGTTCATGCCGACTGCCGGCAGCTTCATGAGCGCATCGACATCGGCCGGTTTGTTGGCGGCAACTGTCTTCGCGCACGAGGTCACGAATTCCATAAATTTCTCATTTTTGGCAACGAAGTCGGTTTCGGAGTTGACTTCGATCACAACGCCCACTTTGGTCGCATCATCGACCATTGCGAGAACAACGCCTTCCGCAGCAATACGGCCGGATTTTTTCGCTGCCGCAGCCAAACCTTTTTCACGGAGCACTTCAATTGCTTTCTCCATATCGCCGTCGGTTGCAGCCAGAGCCTTTTTGCACTCCATCATGCCGACGCCGGTTCTCTCACGCAGCGCTTGTACATCTTTTGCGGTAAATGCCATTCTATTCAACCTCCGTTAATTTGCTGATATCCGCAGAACCCTTATTCCGCAGCTTCTTCCTCATTTTCCTTTTCCGCAGCTTCCTCAGGCGCGACTTCGGTGCTGCCCTGACGCCCTTCGATGATCGCGTCAGCCATGGTAGCGGAAAGCAGCTTAACGGCACGGATCGCATCGTCGTTGCCCGGGATCACATAGTCGATCTCATCCGGGTCGCAGTTGGTGTCAACAATCGCAACGATGGGGATCCCCAGTTTTTTGGCTTCGGCAACCGCAATTTTTTCCTTCCGCGGGTCGACAACGAACAGCGCGGCCGGCAGTTTCTTCATCTCTTTGATGCCGCCCAGGAATTTCTCGAGTTTTTCGATCTCCAGGTTCAGTTTGCTGACCTCTTTTTTCGGCAGCAGTTCGAAGGTGCCGTCTTCTTCCATCTTGCGCAGCTGGGCCGGACGGTCGATGCGGCGGCGGATGGTCTTGAAGTTGGTCAGCATACCGCCGAGCCATCTGGCGTTTACATAATAAGCGCCGGCGCGGGTAGCTTCCTCGCGGACCGAATCCCCAGCCTGTTTTTTGGTACCGACAAACAGGACATTCCCGCCGTTTGCGGCAACATCGCGGACGAACATATAAGCTTCATCCAGTTTTTTGACGGTTTTCTGCAGGTCGATGATATAGATCCCGTTGCGCTCGGTAAAGATATACCGCGCCATTTTCGGGTTCCAGCGACGGGTCTGATGCCCGAAGTGGACGCCTGCTTCCAAAAGTTGTTTCATTGATACTACGCCCATGATAATTCCTCTCTTTCGTTTGTTCCTCCGCGGCGCTTTCGCTCATCTTTCCACCCCGACAGGGCCTGTTGGGGCAACGACAAGACAATGGCGCAGCGTGTGTTTTGTTAATAGCAATATTAACTTTGGTATTCTATCATAAAGAGAAAAATTTTTCAAGTATTTTTATATGATTTATGAAAATATTTTTGCCGCAAAAACCATCCTTAATCATCTTCCATTAAAATACGGAACAAGCGCTTCCCTTTCTCTGTAGGGTCATGCACAGGCAATTCGTAATTGACCAGGATCGAATCCTCCCCGATCACCTCGATCTCCGACCATTTAATCACGATATCCTCTTCCCGCCCCAACAGCCCAAACAGCCGGAGCCTGCCTTTTATCGTGATCGCGACCGCCATTGCCGAAGCGGTATCCAGTTCGACATCGGATACATGCCCGAGTTTTCCCCCGTTGCGCACATTGATGACCAGCTTGCTTTTCAGATCGCTCACCCTGCAATACATCGCCGTTCCCCCTCTCTCCGGCATCCTGCCGGTGTAAGACCAGTTTATTCCTTTTATTGTCTGAATATATCTTGTCCGGCCGCACACATCCGCACCGGGAAAATTGACAGTAAAATACTTGTTTGGTTATAATAAGAATGTATGGGCGCCCGAAGCCCGGAAGGGCCTGCCCTGCCACCCCCGATGAAAAGGAGGTTTTGTTTTACCGTTATGAATGAAAAACTCAAAGAAAAGATCCATGAATCCCTGTCCAGCGTGCTGCCGATCACTGCGATCGTACTGGTTTTGAGCGTCACCGTCATTCCTATGGAGATCGGTACCCTTTCCCTTTTCCTGACCGGCGCATTTTCCCTGATCGTCGGCATGGGTTTCTTCCAGTTGGGCGCAGAAATGGCAATGACCCCATTGGGCCAGGGCGTCGGCAGCCGCCTGGTCAAGACCGGCAATTTTTTGCTGATCGGGATGGTTTCGCTGCTGATGGGGATCATCATCACCATTTCAGAGCCTGATCTGCAGGTACTTGCCAACCAGGTCGCTGCAATCCCCAACCAGGTCCTGATATGGACGGTGGCAGCCGGCGTTGGAGTCTTTCTTGTGATGGCAGTGCTGCGGATCCTGCTGCACATCAGCCTCGCGAACATGCTGATGATTTTTTATATTTTCCTGTTTTTGCTCTCCTTCTTCTCCCCCTCTTCCTTTACTGCCGTCGCATTTGATTCCGGCGGCGTGACCACCGGGCCGATGACGGTACCGTTTATTATGGCGCTTGGCGTTGGCTTATCCGCTGCACGCAGCGACAAAAACAGTGCGAGCGACAGTTTCGGCCTGGTTTCCCTGTGCAGTGTCGGGCCGATCATGACCGTCCTGCTGCTGGGGATCTTCTACCATCCTACCGAGGCCATCTATACGCCGGTCGAGATCACGCCGGTTTTCGTCACTTCGGATGTAGCGCGGCAATTCCTGCAGGCTTTCCCGCACTATACTAGGGAAGTCCTGTTCAGCATGCTGCCGGTAATGGCCGTCTTTATCCTTTTCCAGATCATCACCCGCTATTATTCCAAACACCAGGTTTTGAAGATGTGCGTGGGCTTTTTATATACCATCATCGGATTGGTCCTGTTCCTCACTGGCGTCAACATCGGATTTGCTCCGGTCGGCAACCTGCTGGGCAGCGGGATCGCTGCAGGCGCCTTCAAATGGCTGTTGGCGCCGCTTGGGATCGTGATCGGTTATTATATCGTCAAAGCCGAGCCTGCGGTACAGATCCTCAACGTCCAGGTCGAAGAGCTCACCAGCGGCAACATTTCCAGGCAGATGATGAACGCTGCACTTTCGATCGGCGTGGCCGGGGCGGTCGCATTGTCCATGCTCCGGGTACTGACCGGCATCAATATCTATTGGGTCATTATCCCAGGATATCTGCTGTCACTGGTTTTGAGCCGTTATGTTTCGCCGGTTTTTGTTGGTATCGCATTTGACTCGGGCGGCGTTGCCAGCGGACCGATGACCTCGACCTTCCTGCTGCCGATGGCCATGGGGGCCTGCACCGCTATCGGCGGCAATGTGGTCACCGATGCATTCGGCATCGTAGCCCTCGTCGCATTGGCCCCGCTTATCATGATCCAGCTGATGGGCCTGATTTATGCACAAAAGCAAAAAGCAGTTTCTCTGCCTGCCGAGCAGCTTTCGGATGATATCGTCATTGATTTTGAGGAGGGATCGGAATGAACAGCCAGCCAGGGCAAAAACCCGTTTGTCCGAGCATGCTTGTCATTGTCACGCATATAGAAGAACAGAAAAAATTGGGGGATGCACTGGAAGCGCTGGAAATCCCAATTTTTTACCAATGCCGCGGCAAAGGAACCGCCCCTTCGGAAATGATGGACATTTTTGGCCTGCAGGGCACTGCGCGGCTCGTAACCATCAGTTTTTTGCCCAAGCCCATGGTAAAACCGGTATTGGAACGGTTGGACCAACGTCTTTCTTTTCATAAGCGGGGCGGCGGCATTGCCATCACTATCCCGCTTACCGGTATGCAGAACCCGGTACTGCAAATCTTGAACGAATCAGCGCATTGCGCTGCCAGCCAGGAAACGGAAGGAGCTGCACAGCAGATGAAAAATCATACCGATTATACAGTCATTTGGGCTTCAGTAGGCGCCGGTTACAGCGACGACGTAGTTTCTGCCGCCCGTACAGCAGGCGCGCGCGGCGGTACTGTTATGCGTGGGCGCCGGCAAAGTTCCGAGCCTGCCAGCCGGCATTTCGGCATTTCCATGCAGGAGGAACAAGATTTTGTCATGATTATTGCGCCACATGAGAAAAAATCCGAGATCATGACCGCCATCTGCAATTGCTGCGGACTGAAAACACCTGCCCATGGGGTTGTGATCTCCCTGCCGGTGGATGAAGCGATGGGGTTGGAGGGTTGAACCCGCCCAGTTGTCCGGCGGGTTTTCCCGCCGGCAAGTAGACATCCGCCTGTTGACATTTACTGATAAATCCACTAAAATCGGGAAGGTTAAACATATTCTGCAATGTGCTTTGTCCATTGGCTTAAAACGCCAGTATGCCCGCAAAAACGGACAAGCGGACCGGTTTTATTGTATTTTGGAAAGGATGCTGTTGTTTTGCAAAGAGAGAGGTTTTCTTCCCGGCTGGGCTTCCTCCTGATCTCAGCGGGATGCGCGATCGGTTTAGGGAATGTTTGGCGGTTCCCTTATATCACCGGCCTTTATGGCGGCGCAGCATTTGTGATCGTTTATTTGTTTTTCCTGGTCATCCTCGGTATCCCGATCATGGTGATGGAATTCTCTGTTGGGCGCGCCAGCCAAAAAAGCGCGGCGTTGTCTTTCCATGTATTGGAACCGAAAGGTACAAAATGGCATCTCCACAGCTATTGCGCCATGTTCGGCAATTATCTGCTGATGATGCTTTATACCACCATTTGCGGCTGGATGTTCATTTATTTTATCAATATGCTCCGCGGGGAATTTGAAGGGAAAAACGCCGCGCAGGTTGCGCAGGTATATAAAGACATGCTTGCAAACCCCGGCTTGATGATGGCGGGGACAGTCTTTGTGGTGGTAGTTGGATTCGGTATCTGCGCGATGGGGCTGAAAAACGGGGTGGAACGCGTCACAAAAATTATGATGAGCTGCCTGTTTTTAGTGATGCTGATATTGGCTGTCCGTGCGGTCACCCTGCCCGGCGCTTCGGAAGGGCTGTCCTTCTATCTGAAGCCAGATTTCCAGAAAATGGCGCAATCTGGTATCTCCGAGGTGGTTTTTGCCGCAATGGGACAAGCTTTCTTTACCTTAAGCCTGGGGATTGGGTCGATGGCCATTTTTGGAAGTTATATCGATAAAGACCGTTCCCTGACAGGGGAAAGCATAAGCATCATCCTGCTGGATACCCTGGTGGCATTGGCAGCGGGGCTGATTATCTTCCCCTCCTGTTTCGCGTTCGGCATTGATCCCGGCGAAGGGCCGGGGCTCGTGTTTGTCACCCTGCCAAATGTGTTCAACGGGATGTCCGGCGGACGTATCTTTGGTGCGCTTTTCTTTATTTTTATGTTTTTTGCTGCGCTTTCCACGGTAGTCGCTGTCTTTGAAAATATCGTGTCCTATGGCATCGACCTTTGGAACTGGAGCCGCAAAAAAACCGTCCTGGTCAACATCGTATTGATTACCTTGCTGTCCATCCCCTGTGTGTTGGGATTCAACCTGTGGAGTTCCTTTGAACCATTGGGGGCGGGGACGACCATACGCGATCTGGAAGATTTCATCGTCGGCAATAACCTGCTGCCGTTGGGGTCGTTGGTCTACCTGCTGTTCTGCACGTCCAAAAAAGGGTGGGGCTGGAAAAACTTTATCAAGGAAGCCGATACCGGCAACGGCATCAAATTCCCCGCCTGGGCGTGGATGCGCATTTATGTATCGTATATCCTTCCGGTGATCATATTGGTGATATTTGTGCAGGGATATGTTGAAAAATTCCATCTGCTGGATCTCTTTGCCGGGCTGTTGCAGTAAAAATACCGTGTCGCTTCATATGCCATGCCCCTGGGTATTCTGAATGGATACCCAGGGGCGTTTTTGTATGATGGCCGATATTATATATGCTTTTTGATCCATTCAAGCGCACCTTTTTCCAGCCGGGAAACCTGCGCCTGGGAGATGCCGATCTCCTTGGCGACCTCCATCTGTGTTTTCCCAACAAAAAACCGGAGCGTCAGGATCTTTTTCTCCCTTTCCCCTAAATTTTTCATTGCCTCCCGGATGGAAATTTCATCCAGCCAATCGTCTTCTCCATTTTGATCTCCCACCTGATCCATCACATAGATCGTATCCCCGCCATCCGAATAGACCGGCTCATAAAGGGACATCGGTTCCACGATCGCTTCCAGCGCCATGACCACTTCTTCTTTGCATACGCCGATTTCTTTTGCAATCTCATCCACAGTGGGTTCCCTGGAATTGCGGTTTACCAACGCTTCTTTTGCCTGCATGGCTTTATACGCTGTATCCCGGAGCGAACGGCTGACCCGCACGGAATTGTTGTCGCGCAGGTGCCTGCGGATCTCCCCAATAATCATCGGCACGCCATAAGTGGAAAAGCGGACATTTTGATTGGGGTCAAAATGGTCGATCGCTTTAATCAGCCCGATACAGCCAACCTGGAATAAATCATCCAGATTTTCTCCCCGGTTGGTAAACTTCTGTACCACCGATAATACCAGCCGCAAATTCCCTTGTATCATCTTTTCCCGGGCTTGCTGATCCCCTTCCCGGATACGTTTTAACAGTTCGATTTTTTCTTTTTCCTTCAGCACTGTCAATTTGGACGTATTTACGCCGCATATCTCCACTTTATTGATATACAAGCCCCTGCACCCCTTTTTTGTTTTCCGATAGGAGTATAGACTTTGCTGGATTTAAAAATGCAATTTCATATAATTACCAGAAAATATCCGTCCGGAACCTGCGCCCTCCTGTTCAAGACCTCACCAAGTTTTCCATCCAGGCATAAGATGTAACGGACCCTTTATCAACTTTAAGCGGAGGTGTTCATGATTATGAACCAATCTGATATCACATTTCCGCAGGCGGAGGCGTCCTTCGGCTCAATCCAGCCGGCTGGATGCTGCCCGCCTGCTCCACCGTCATGTGGATGCTGCCACCCCTGCTGCCCGCCCAGTTTCCTGATCCCTGGCCCAACCGGCCCAACCGGCCCCACTGGGGCAACCGGCCCGACCGGGATTATGGGACCGATCGGGCCCACTGGCATGCCCGGCCCGACTGGCCCTACCGGCGCGACTGGTGCGACTGGCGCGACAGGTGTGACCGGCCCCACAGGGCTTACCGGTCCACGCGGCCCCATGGGTATAACCGGCGCCACTGGCCCGACCGGCCCCACCGGCCCGTCCGGTGCGACGGGCGCAACTGGCCCAACCGGCCCCCCAGGCCCGACCGGCGCCACGGGGGCAACGAGCGCAGACGGCGCTGGCCGCC
>CALXGW010000037.1 GCA_944387965.1 uncultured Anaerotruncus sp.
GCTGATTTTCCCGGATGCGGTTTATGCGACCGAACATATCAATCTGTATATCCCGGTGGCGATTGCCGCGCTGTTTTTCAACCTGGTAGGGAAAAAGATGCTGATGGGCCGGGTATGGCGCAATTTCCGCTACCTGACCGGCCAGAATGAAAAATATACCCTGACCTACATCAAAAACCGCGACCTGGGACGGGAATTCGCCAAAGGGTTGGGGCCGGATGTGGACCAGGTGGCCTACAGTGTAAAGACGGATTTCCTCAAAGGCTTTCTGGACAGCAGCTACAGCAGCGGGTACAGTGAGATGCTTTGCCGGCTGGCGGTGCCGATCACCTTTTTGGGCGCAGTGGTTGTCGGGGTCGTGACCGGGATATTGTCCAAGGATGCGGCCATTTCGGTTTCGGCATTTTCAGCGGTGCTTTGCGTAGTGGCGCCGTTTTCCAGCGCGATTGTCCCCAACCTGATGCTGGGGCGGGCATCCAAACGCCTGCCACGGGAAGGCGGGATGATCGCGGGATATGATGCAGCGGAAGAAATCTGCGGCACCCGTGCTGTGGTCGTCAACGACCGCGACCTGTTTACCGATGACAGCATCATGCTGCACGGCATGAAGGTATTTGCGGAAAAACGGGTGGATGAAGCCATCCTGGATGCGGCCAGCGTGATCGTATCCTGCGGAGGGCTGATGTCCGGCGCATTTTTAAATATGGTGGGCAACGACCGCCGGCTTCTGCGTCCGGTGGACAGCGTGGCTTACGAAGAAGGGATGGGCATTTCCGCCTGGGTCAATGGCAAACGGGTGCTGATCGGCAACCGCGACCTGATCGAAGGCCATGAGATCGCATGCCCGTCGCGGGATTTTGAAAACCGCTATGCGCGGGATGGGCGCAGGATCCTGTACGTGGCCAATTCCGGGGAGCTTTCGGCGATGTTTGTCATCAGCTATAATGCGTCCCCGGATATCGCAGACCTTTTGCAGGAGATGGAACGCCGCGGGATTTCGCTGATTGTACATACGACCGACCCCAATATCGGATGCGAACTGCTCTCGCTTGAATTCGGGATCAAGCGCTCGCATGTGCGGGTGCTGCCCGGGGAACTGCAGGAGGAATACCGCAGCTTGACCAAGGAAAAGGCGCGGGTCGTTTCGGGCAATGCGCATCCCGGGACGCTGGACGGGATCTGCATGCTGCTGCGTGTGGCAGCTTCGGTCAAACGGTCGGTTTCGATCGCTTCGATCGTGCAGTTGGTCGGTGTGGTTGTCGGATACGGGCTGGTGGCGATGATGGCGTTCGCCAATTCGCTGGTGGCCGCTTCCCACAATACCCTGTTGTTATATGGGATCGCGTGGATGCTGGTCAGCACGGTGGCAGCAGCCGCGGCAAAACGGTAAAAAATTGGATGGCAGGCAGCCGCAGGGGATGCCCGGAATCCTGTGACAGGGAAATCCTGTCCAGGGTGCGGGATGGTTTTCCTGCGGCTGCTTTTTTTGCAGGCCGGCTGACGGCCTGCGGGGTATGGGCGGCGGCTGCAAAGGGGGACCTTTCTGGATGCAGGTAGGCATCCAAAGGTTTTCAAATTTGGAAGAAATAGGCGTTTTATAATGGTTTTTATGGAAAAATAAATTGATATTTGTACATAATAACCAGTAATTCTGTTATTATTTATACAATCAAAAGGATCGGTTTGTCTTGCCAACAAATTGAATAAATTATATAATATTCCTATAATGTCTGAAAGACCTTCAGGGGGGTCTATTAATAATGACGGATGAAGCGGCTGGAATTGCACCGGCTGTTCATAAAAAAGGAGTGTATATCTTATGAGACAATATTTGGCTGGGAAGATCAGAAACGTGGCGATTGCCGGGCATGGGGACAGCGGGAAAACTTCGCTGGCAGAAGCGCTGCTGTATAAAGCAGGCGCAACCGACCGTTTGGGGAAGGTTGCCGACGGCAATACCGTTTGTGATTTCGACCCAGAGGAAACAAAACGGAAAGTTTCCGTTTCCAGCGCTGTCGCTCCGTTTACCTGGGGCAGCGTAAAGATCAACCTGATCGACACTCCGGGACTGTTCGATTTTGCAGCCGGGTTCTATGAGGGCGTGCGCGCGGCAGAAAGCGTATTGATCTGCGTTTCGGCCCGTTCGGGCGTTTCGGTAGGCACCCAGAAGGCTTATAAACTGGCGGATAAACTTGGAAAATCCAAGATGTTCTTCGTCAACAAGATGGATGCCGACCATGCGGATTTTTACAAGGTGCTTGAAGAACTGAAAGCAGAGTTCGGCCCGTCGGTATGCCCGCTGGTGGTGCCGTATGTGGAAGACCACAAGGTGCAGTGCTATATCGACCTGGTGGATAACAAGGCGTTCAAATATAATGCAAAAGGGGAGCCCAGCGAGGTTGCGATGCCGGATATCGCACACCGTTTGGAAGGGCTGACCGTCGCCATCAGTGAAGCGGTGGCGGAAACCGATGAGGCATTGTTTGAAAAATATTTCTCCGGCGAAACCTTTACCCGCGATGAGATCATCAAGGGCATCCATGACGGCGTGCACAGCGGCACCATCACCCCGGTGCTCTGCGGTTCGGCAGTGACGCTGGAAGGGATCGATACCCTGCTGGACGCGCTGGTCGACAACCTGCCGTCCGCTTGGGAAGCGGGAGCCGAGATGGCTACCGATGCCGATGGCAACGAGGTCGAGATCGCCTGCACCGACGAGGCGCCTCTGGCGGCGTTTATCTTCAAGACGGTTGCCGACCCGTTTGTTGGGAAGCTGTCCTATTTCAAGGTGGTTTCCGGTAAGCTTTCGGGCGAATTTGCGCCGATCAATGCGCGCACCGGCGAGCCGGAGCGGTTGGGCAAGCTGATCTATGTGATCGGCAAAAAGCAGGAGGATACAGCCTTCATCACCGCCGGCGATATCGGCGCGGTGACCAAGCTTTCCAATTCGATCACAGGGGATACCCTGTGCGATCCGAAACGGGTGGTATCCTTTGACCGCATCGAATTCCCGGATGCCTGTCTGTCAATGGCGGTCAAGATCAAACAGAAGGGCGACGAGGGCAAAGTTGCCCAGGGCATGGGTCGTCTGATCGAAGAAGACCCCACCATTAAATTTGAACAGAATGCAGAAACCAAGCAGCAGGTGATCTCCGGTCTGGGCGAGCAGCATCTGGATGTGATCGTATCCAAGCTGAAATCCAAATTCGGTGTGGATATCGGGCTGGAAAAACCGCGTGTCGCTTACCGCGAAACCATCCGCAAGACGGTCAAGGTGCAGGGCAAGCACAAGAAACAGTCGGGCGGCCATGGGCAGTACGGCGATGTGTGGATCGAATTCTCCCCGTATGAGGGCGAGGATCTGCTGTTTGAAGAAAATGTATTCGGCGGCTCGGTGCCGAAGAACTTCTTCCCGGCGGTTGAAAAGGGCCTGCAGGACTGCGTCAAGCACGGCGTCCTGGCCGGGTATCCGATGGTCGGCCTGAAAGCGGTCCTGCTGGACGGTTCCTACCATCCGGTCGACTCGTCTGAAATGGCATTCAAGATGGCGGCGTCGCTCGCTTATAAAGCCGGTATCCCGCAGGCTTCCCCGGTATTGCTCGAACCGATCGGCAATCTGAAGGTTTATGTGCCGGACAGCAATACGGGCGATATCATCAGCGAACTCAATAAGCGCCGCGGCCGTGTCCTGGGGATGAACCCGGCGGAAGACAACCTGCAGATGATCGAGGGCGAGGTCCCGATGAGCGAGATGGGCGACTTTGCGACCGTGCTGCGCTCGACCACCCAGGGGCGCGGTTACTTCACGCTGACCTTTGAGCGGTATGAGCAGCTGCCCAGCAACCTGGAGGAAAGCGTCATCGAAGAAGCCAAAAAACTCAACGAGGCGGAATAATAAAATAAACGGTGTCAAAGCCGCACGGGGGTACCCGTGCGGCTTTTTATCTTTTGGGAGCGGGGATTTTAACATATTTGACGTCATATGCTGTGTGAAAGGGGAAGACGGGTATGAAGCTGGATCATGAAGAAGTTAAAAAAATTATCCCGCACCGGCCGCCGATGCTGCTGGTGGACAGTGTGGAGGACATACAGCCGGGAAAGGAGATCGTCACGCGGCTTTTTATCGACCCGGACTGGGCGATTTTTGCGGGACATTTCCCGGATGATCCGGTGTTGCCGGGGGTATACACGGTGGAATGTATGGCGCAGGCGGCGGATGTGCTGCTGTTGAGCGATCCGCGCTATGCGGGGATGACGCCGCTTTTTCTGGGCATTGACAAGGTGCGTTTCCTTTCCAAGATTAAGCCGGGTGATACGATCGAAGTGCATGCGGCGATTGCAAGCGAACGGGAGGAAAAAAAGATCGCAACCTGTTCGGCGCAGGTGTACAACCTGAACGACGGAAATAAACAATGCTGTATTGGAGAAGTAACGCTGGCGATGCGGTAAAAATTGCGGCGGGGTTAAAAATCCGGTTGTGTGCATCGGCTGGGCCGGCATACGCGAAGAATAAAAATTTTTGGCAGCCTATTGACAGTTTGGGCAAAAAGCGATATGCTATAAAATTGTAAAGGACAAAGGCGTCCCACATGGTTTATGTGGGACGCCTTTCTTTTTTTCCACTGGGAATACCTGTTCCGGCCGGGTGGAAAAATATATAGAAAAGGGGTTTGGCACATGCAGGAAAACAGGATGGAGGGCGGCCCGCAGAGGGGGTTATATTCGCCCGCATTTGAACATGACGCCTGCGGGATCGGCGCAGTTGTGGATATCAAAGGCAGGAAAAGCCATCAGGTGGTGGACGACGCCTTAAAAATCGTGGAAAAGCTGGAACACCGCGCCGGCAAGGACGCTGAAGGCAAAACCGGCGACGGGGTGGGGATTCTGCTGCAGATTTCCCATCGCTTTTTTGTGAAAGCGGCCGGGCAGGCAGCGATCAAGCTCGGCGGCGAACGGGATTACGGGGTCGGGATGTTCTTTTTCCCGCAGCAGCCGCTCAAACGCAACCAGGCAAAGAAAATGTTTGAGATCATCCTGGAAAAAGAAGGGCTGGAATTCCTCGGATGGCGGGAGGTGCCGGTCGATCCGGCGGTACTCGGCCATAAGGCGCTGGAAAAGATGCCGTATATTGCGCAGGGGTTTGTGGCGCGCCCGGAAGGGGTGCGGCGCGGGCTGGATTTCGACCGCAGGCTGTATGTGGCGCGGCGGGTGTTTGAACAGTCGAGCAGCGACACCTATGTGGTTTCACTTTCCAGCCGGACGGTCGTATATAAAGGGATGTTCCTGGTCGATCAGCTGCGCTCCTTCTACCTGGATTTGCAGGACCCGGAATATGACAGCGCGATTGCGTTGGTCCATTCGCGCTTTTCCACCAACACCAACCCGTCCTGGGAACGCGCCCATCCGAACCGCCTGATTTTGCACAATGGTGAGATCAATACCATCCGCGGGAATGTCGACCGGATGATGGCGCGGGAAGAAACGATGTCCTGCCAGGCGCTGGCGCCGTATCTGGATAAGGTGTTCCCGGTGATCAACACCGCCGGGTCGGATTCGGCCATGCTGGACAACACGTTGGAATTCATGATGATGTCCGGGATGGAACTGCCGTTTGCAGTGATGGTTGCCATCCCCGAGCCATGGGGCAATGATGCAAACCTTTCGCATGCCAAACGGGATATGTACCAGTATTATGCGGCGATGATGGAGCCGTGGGACGGGCCGGCGGCGATCCTGTTTTCGGATGGGGACTGTGTGGGCGCGGTGCTCGACCGCAACGGGCTGCGGCCTGCGCGATATTATATCACCAGCGATTCCCGGCTGATTTTGTCCTCTGAAGTGGGGGTACTGGAAATCCCGCCAAAACAGGTGTTGAAGAAATCCCGCCTGGAGCCGGGAAAGATGCTGGTGGTGGATACCGTACAGGGCAAGGTGATCGAGGACAGCCAGCTCAAGGGGCGTTATGCCGCCCGCAAGCCGTATGGCGAATGGCTTGACCGCAACCTGGTGCGTTTGCAGGATCTGCCGATCCCCAACGGGAAGGTGGAGGCTTACAGCAAGGAACAGCTGCCCAAAATCCAGAAGGCGTTTGGGTATACCTATGAGGACGTGCAGGACACCATCCTGCCGATGGCCCGCAATGGGGCGGAAGCGACCGCTTCGATGGGCATCGACATCCCGCTGGCTGTCCTTTCAGACCATGACCAGCCGCTGTTCAACTATTTCAAGCAGCTGTTTGCCCAGGTCACCAACCCGCCGATCGACGCCATCCGGGAGGAAATTGTGACCGATACGGCGGTCTATCTCGGGGATGACGGCAACCTGCTGGAAGAAAAGCCCGAGAACTGCCGGGTATTGCAGGTGCATAACCCGATTTTGACCGCCACCGATTTGATGAAGATCCGCAGCATGAAAAAACCGGGGTTCCATGTGGAAACGGTTTCGATCCTGTACTATAAAAACACCCCGCTGCAGCGGGCGCTGGACCATCTGTTTGTAGCGGTCGACCGCGCTTACCGGAATGGGGCGAATATTGTGATCCTTTCCGACCGCGGGGTGGATGAAAACCATGTTGCGATCCCGTCGCTGTTGGCAGTTTCCGCTATGGAGCAGCATCTGATCCGCACCAAAAAGCGTACGGCTGTTTCGCTTATCCTGGAATCCGCCGAGCCGCGGGATGTACACCATTTTGCCACCCTGCTCGGATATGGCGCGCGGGCGGTTAATCCCTATCTGGCGCATGAAACTATCCGGCAGCTGATCTCCCAGGGACGGCTGGACAAGGATTATTATGCCGCCGTGGAGGATTATGACAGCGCAGTGCTGCATGGCATTGTCAAAATTGCTTCGAAAATGGGGATTTCCAGCATACAGTCCTATCAGTCCGCCCAGATTTTTGAAGCAGTCGGCATCAGCCGGGAAGTGATCGAGCGGTATTTTACCAATACGGTTTCCCGTGTCGGGGGGATTGGGCTTAAAGAGATCGAAGGGCTGGTCGACCGCAACCACACCAAAGCGTTTGACCCGCTGGGGCTGGGGGCGGACAGTTCGCTCGAATCGATGGGATACCACAAGGCGCGCGCCGGCAAGGAGGATCATCTGTATAACCCGCAGACCATCCACATGCTGCAATTGTCCACCCGGCGGGGGGATTACGGGCTGTTTAAAGAATATACCCGGCTGGTGGATGACGAACAGCACCCGCATACCCTGCGCGGGCTGCTCGAACTGCAGTATGCCGCCGCCCCGCTCCCGTTGGAGGAGGTCGAAGGGGTGGATTCGATCGTCAAGCGGTTTAAAACCGGCGCGATGAGTTATGGGTCGATCTCGCAGGAGGCGCATGAATGCCTGGCGATCGCGATGAACCGGCTGGGCGGCAAATCCAATTCCGGGGAAGGCGGCGAAGCGCCGGAACGGCTGTTTACCGAACGCAATTCGGCCATCAAACAGGTCGCTTCCGGACGGTTCGGCGTGACCAGCGAATATCTGATCTCAGCCAAGGAAATCCAGATCAAAATGGGGCAGGGTGCAAAACCCGGCGAAGGCGGGCATCTGCCCGGCAAAAAAGTTTATCCATGGGTGGCAAAGACCCGGCATGCAACGCCGGGCGTCACCCTGATTTCCCCGCCGCCGCATCATGACATCTATTCGATCGAGGATTTGGCCCAGCTGATTTACGATTTGAAAAATGCCAACCGCCAGGCCCGCATCTCGGTCAAACTGGTGTCGGAAGCGGGCGTCGGGACGATTGCGTCCGGCGTTGCCAAAGCGGGGGCACAGGTCGTGCTGATCTCCGGCCATGACGGCGGGACCGGGGCTGCGCCGCGCACTTCCATCCAGAATGCGGGGCTGCCGTGGGAACTGGGGTTGGCGGAAACCCATCAGACGCTGATCCAAAATGGGCTGCGTTCCCGGGTGATTTTGGAAACGGACGGCAAACTGATGAGCGGGCGGGATGTTGCGATCGCCTGCATGCTCGGGGCGGAGGAATTCGGGTTCGCCACTGCGCCGCTGGTCACGATGGGATGCGTGATGATGCGGGTATGCAACCTGGATACCTGCCCGGTGGGGATTGCGACCCAAAACCCGGAACTGCGCAAACGCTTCTGCGGCAAACCGGAATATGTGGAGAATTTTATGCGCTTCATTGCGCAGGACCTGCGCGAGCATATGGCAAAACTGGGGGTCCGCACGGTCGATGAACTGGTGGGACGCACCGACCTGCTGAAAATGCGCGCGCATGCCGTCAATGCGCGTGCGGCGACGGTCGACCTGTCGGCGATTTTGGAAAACCGGTATCAGGATAGCGGGGCCAAGACCCATTTTGACCCGGCAGACATCTACGATTTCAAGCTGGAAGAAACAGCCGATCTGAAAATCCTGGAGAAAAACCTGAAAAAGACCTTTGAAAAAGGGCAGAAGGCAGAATTGGATGTCCAGGTTTCGAGCACCAACCGCGCATTTGGTACGATTTTAGGCAGCGATATCACCAGAAAGTTTGGGAAAAAACTGGAAGATGACACCATCGTCCTGCACTGCACGGGCGGCGGCGGGCAATCGTTCGGCGCATTTATCCCG
>CALXGW010000038.1 GCA_944387965.1 uncultured Anaerotruncus sp.
GAACAGAAGGGCGTTGTGACGATTTCCAGCAAAAATTTGCTGGAACCGCTCCGCGCCGCCACGGGCGAGGATTGGGTTCCGGGCAAGCGGTACCGCGTTCGCGGCTTCTGGGTTGCTGATGCAAAAACCATGTGCTTTGATCTGAACGAAGGCGTTCAGGAAGATTTCCGTCCGAATCCTACCAATAGCGATGTCAAGTAAGTGCAGAACGGTTTGACCGTATAATAGAGATGAGCACGGCCCGTTTTGTATAGGTCGTGCTCATCTTTGTGCTTTCTCAAAGTAGTAGTGCTCTTTCTCCATCTGCAAATCTGCCGATTTCTCTACGCCATTTTTACGCCATTTCCGCATGGGACTGCATAGAGAAATATGAAGTTATAATTTGGTTGGTTTTGCGTAAAACCGCGCTGTATCAGGCTTTGGCGGCGTTTATGGAGAAGTATGGAGATATAGAATCCAGCGTGTGAACGCCGATACCTAATTTCATATGGTAAACCTCCCAAAGACATGATTCACAATTTTTTATTATACATGCTTTTCTCACCGGATACAAGCGTCATTTCGGGATTTTAAGCGGATTTTTAGCCATATATCCGGCGTTTCGGCAGCTTTTCAAGATGCCGAAACGCCGGATGGTGAAATCGCTGTGGCGAAGGGGTTGACAACTATACTTTTTGCGTATATAATTGCATTGACACCCACCCCCCCAGGGGGGTATATGGAGGAAAAAGCATGAAGCAGAAATTTGATGTGACAGGGATGACCTGCTCGGCCTGTTCGGCACATGTGGAGAAGGCGGTTTCCAAGGTGGAAGGGGTCTGCGGGGTAACGGTCAACCTGCTGTCCAACAATATGGCGGTGGAATATGACGAACAGCAAACCAATGCCGGGCAGATCATCCAGGCGGTGCAGGATGCAGGGTACGGCGCGAGCGTGCATGCCCAGAACCGGGCTGCCGCTGCCAAAGCTGCCGCGCCCAAGGCTGACCCGGTGCAGGAACAGATTGCCAACATGAAATTCCGGCTGATCGTTTCCTTTATTTTTATGATCCCGCTGATGTATATTTCCATGGGGCATATGGCCGGGCTGCCGCTCCCGCACTGGATGCACGGGACGGAAAACGCACTGACATTTGCATTTACCCAGTTTTTGCTCAGTTTGCCGATCATCTTTGTCAACCGCAAATACTACCAGGTCGGGTTCAAGACCCTTTGGAAGCGTTCCCCAAATATGGACTCGCTGATTGCCATCGGGTCGACGGCTGCAATGGTTTACGGTGTGGCGGCGATTTATTTTATCGGCTACGGCCTGGGACATGGGGATACCGCGCTGGTCGAGCGGTATTCGATGGACCTGTATTTTGAATCGGCAGTCATGATCCTGACGCTGATCACATTGGGAAAATATCTGGAAACCCGTTCCAAGGGGAAAACCTCCGAAGCGATTTCCAAGCTGATGGACCTTGCGCCCAAGACGGCGCTGGTGCAGCGGGACGGCGGGGAAGTGGAGATCCCGGTGGAAGAGGTGGCGGTCGGGGATACCGTGATCGTCAAGCCTGGGCAGAGCATCCCGGTGGACGGGGAAATCCTGGAAGGCAGTTCGGCGGTGGATGAATCCGCGTTGACCGGCGAAAGCATCCCGGTGGAAAAACATGCCGGGGATCGGGCCATTGCGGCAACCATCAATAAATCCGGGTATTTCAAATTCCGCGCTACCAAAGTCGGCGGGGACACCACCCTGGCGCAGATCATTGCGCTGGTGGAGGATGCAGCCAATTCCAAAGCGCCGATCGCCAAGCTGGCGGACAAGGTTGCCGGGGTGTTTGTACCGGTCGTGATCGCGATTGCGGTGATCGCTTCGGCCATATGGCTGTTGGCGGGACAATCGGTGGAGTTCGCGCTTTCAATCGGGATTGCGGTGCTGGTGATCTCCTGTCCATGCGCACTGGGGCTGGCTACCCCGGTAGCGATCATGGTCGGGACGGGAAAGGGCGCAGAAAATGGCATCCTGATCAAATCGGCCGAAGCGCTGGAAACGGCGCATACCATTGATACCGTTGTGCTGGATAAGACCGGCACCGTCACCGAAGGCAAGCCGCGTGTCACCGATATCCTGCCTGCTTCGGGGGTACAGGAAGACCTGCTCCTGGCAGCGGCCGCTTCGGTGGAAAAACCGTCCGAGCATCCGCTGGCGGAGGCGATCGTGGAGGAAGCGGCGCGCAGGGGGTTGGCATTGCAGGATGTCCAAACCTTTACCGCCATACCCGGGCAGGGAATTTGGGCGGAATGGGAAGGGGGACGGCTGTTTGCCGGAAACCTGAAAATGATGCAGGAAAACCGGATCGATCTGGCTGGGTTCGACAAACAGGGGGAAACCCTTTCTTCCCAGGGCAAAACGCCGCTGTATTTTGCACGCGGCGGCAGGCTGCTGGGAATCATTGCAGTGGCGGATACGGTCAAACCGACCAGCAAGGCGGCGATCGCGGCATTCCAGGAAATGGGTATCGATGTGGTGATGCTGACTGGGGACAACCAGCGCACAGCGGAAGCGATCCGTGCGCAGCTGGGGATTGGCCGGGTGATCGCCGAGGTACTCCCGCAGGATAAGGAGCGGGAGGTAGCCGCACTGCAAAAACAGGGCAAAAAGGTCGCGATGATCGGGGACGGCATCAATGACGCGCCGGCGCTGACCAGGGCGGATGTGGGGATTGCCATCGGCGCCGGGACGGATATCGCGATCGAATCGGCGGATATTGTGCTAATGAAGAGCGACCTGCTGGATGCGGTGTCGGCGGTGGAGCTTTCCAAGTCGGTCATCCGCAACATCAAAATGAACCTGTTTTGGGCATTCTTTTATAATATCATTGGTATCCCGCTGGCAGCCGGGCTTTGGTATCCGGTATTCGGATTAAAGCTTAACCCGATGTTCGGCGCGGCGGCAATGAGCTTGAGTTCCGTTTGCGTGGTGAGCAACGCGCTGCGGCTGAAACTCTTTAGGCCCAAATATGGGCGGCCGATTTTGGAAAGCGGCGATGCGCCAAAGGAAGGGACCGGTCAAACAGGACCGGAAGCAATGATCGAAAATAATGGCCAGTCCGGCCAGGATAAAGGAGAATCTGTTATGGAAAAGAAAATGGTAATCGAAGGCATGATGTGCATGCATTGTTCCGGGCGGGTTGAAAAAGCGCTGAACAGCCTGGAAGGGGTAAAAGCCACGGTCGACCTGGAAAACAAATGCGCAAATATCCAGACTGAGGGGAAAGTGACCGATGAGCAGCTCAAGGCTGCTGTCACGGATGCTGGATACCAAGTCGTTTCACTGAGCTGATGCGGGCGGATAAGGAAAAGGTCACCCGCCTTTTAAAGACGGCGCGCGGCCAGATCGATGGGATTTTGAAGATGATCGAACAGGACCGGTACTGCCTGGACATTTCCCACCAGGTGTTGGCGACCGAGTCGGTCCTCAACCGCGCCAACAAGGAGATTTTGCGCGCACATTTGGAAGGATGTGTGGTTGAGGCGGTCGAGCAGGGGAATGAACAGGAGAAGATCGATGAGATCATGGGCCTGCTCGACCGGCTGATGGGGTAAGTTTTTACCGGTCCCACAGCGAAAAAAGGCGGCTTTGCCGCTACAAACCATAAGCCTCCGTTTCGGTGCTTTTTGGGCGTTTCTGCCGGATGCACCTGCAAACGGGGGCTTTTTTGCGCAGTTTACGGTTTTTGCATAACCGGGAAGCGGGGGATTGGGCGGATGTTTTTTCATAATACAGCTTTTTTGTGAAATGATAAGCCCAGGAAAGATTTTAAAAGGCCGGCTTGCCGTTGGGGGTTTGCCCGGATACCCAGGAAAATGGGGGATATGTGGGATGGGGATACTGAAAAAGTGGAAAGATCGGATATATGAGCAGTTGATCGGCAGATATCCGGTGGAAAACGGGCTGTATCAGGAATATGTCCGGAACCATTCGGAGTATCATCGCAAACACAGGGTGCAGTCATGGCTTTACCTCTGCCGCCTGAGCCGGGATGCCCGCCGGGTACAGGCAGACAAGAAGCATCCGCAGCCGCCGGTGAGCACACCAAGACGGCCGGTATCGCAGGATGGCGGGCAGGCCGCGGCAGGCCGTCCGGCAGGGAAATCTGCGTCCAATGCAAAACCGCAGGCAGGCGCCAAGCCAGCTGCAGCCAAACAGCCATTTTTGCCGTTTTTGGAGGGCGCGGAATCGAGGATGGTCGTCCCGCGGCCCTCGCCTGACCATTTTGCAATGACGCTGATGCGGTATGACGTCATCTCATTCGATATCTTTGACACCCTGCTGTTCCGCCCGTTCACCGAGCCGCGGGATCTGTTCCTGGTTTTGGGGAAAAAGCTGGATATCATCAATTTTCAGAATATCCGCAATGAGATGGAACGCAAGGCGCGCGAGGTGCATCAGGCCAGGTTTGGGAACCGGGAAGCCAATATTTATGATATCTATGAATATGTGGAGAAATATACCGGCATCCCGAAGGAATATGGTATCCAAATGGAATTTGAGACAGAATTGGAACTTTGTTTTGCGAATCCCTACATGAAATGCGTGTTTGACCTGCTCAAATCCAACGGTAAAACAGTCATTGCGGTATCGGACATGTACCTGCCGCGGGAAATGATCTGCAAACTGCTGGAAAAATGCGGGTACCAAGGGTTTGACGAGGTATTTGTTTCCTGCGAATGCAACGCGAATAAAATTACCGGCGGGCTTTACCGGATCGTCAAGCGGTATTTCGGCGCGGACAAGACCTTTGTGCATGTGGGGGACAACCGGGATGCGGATGTGGCGATGGCGCAGAAATGCGGCTTTGCCACCCAGTATTATGCGGGCGTCAACAGCATTGGTAAGTCTTACCGCGCCACCTATGACGGGATGTCCGAACTGATCGGTTCGGCATACGGCGGGATTGTCAATGCGGCGCTGCATAATGGTATGAACCGTTTTTCCCCATTATATGAGCACGGCTACCTGTACGGCGGGCTTTATGTGTTGGGGTTTTGCAGCTGGCTTCACCGGAAAATGCAGGAAAAAGGGATTGAAAAGATCCTGTTCATCGCCAGGGACGGGGATATTTACCGGCGGGTCTTTCAAATGCTGTTCCCGGAAGCCAAAAGCGAATATCTGCTTTGGTCGAGGATTGTCAACAATAAGCTCACAGCGGAAAATGACCGGTATACCTTTTTGCTGCGTGCGGTGCGGGCGCATGAAAAGACCGGCAAGTCCACGATCGGGGAGGTGCTTTCCAGCCTTTCGCTGGATTTCCTGGCGGATGAATTGCCCAAATCCCATTTGGGTGCAAAACACCTGCTGATCCCGTCCAATGGCCGGATGCTGGAAGATTTTTTGATTCGCCATTGGCAGCAGGTGATCGACTGCTTCGATCAGGAAAGCCGGCTGGCACAGCGTTATGTGCAGCATCTCATTGGGGGATGCAAAAAAATAGCAGTGGTCGATACCGGCTGGCAGGGGACGTCGCTGTTTGGCTTAAAATGGCTGATCGAAGAAAAATGGGAAACCGGATGTGAGGTGCAAGGATACCTGGCGGCTTCCCAGACTGCTTGCCCTACCATCAACCAGTACAAAATTTTGACTGGGGAGTTGGAAACCTATCTGTTTGACCGCGCATATAACCGGATGACCTATGATTTCCATGCAAAAACCAATAAAGGGCTGACCAGCTTTTTGTTTGAGCTGTTTACCCAGGCATGCCATCCGACCTTCCAGGGCTTTTTCGAAAAAGAAGATGGTTCGGTGGGGTTTTCGTTCGGGGTGCCGGAAGTGGAAAATTATGATTATATCCGTGAGATCCACAGCGGCATCTATGATTTTTGCAGGGAATATGCAGGCAGGTTCCAAAATGAACGCTTTATGCTGAATATTTCCGGACATGACGCATATGTCCCGTTCCGGCTGATCGCCAGGAATCCAGCCTTTTTTAAACGTTTTATGAAGGATATGACCTATTCGATCGTGACCGGTTCTTCTTCATCGGCAACGGAAATCGAAACCATCGGGGACATGTTCCGGCGCAGCGGGCTATAGCGGGGAGGTGGAGAAATGGTACTGTATCATGCGATTTCCAGTTATCAGATATTGGAGGCAATGATCCATCGGAAGTTATACCATCCGGAAGAAAAAGCCTTTTTGGTTTTGCCGGATTTTGTGGTAAACAAGCTGCCGCAATATCAACAGTTAAAAAAGATGGGATTTTTTGATGAATTGAGCCTGTTCCCATACCGGCAGATCAGGCATGATGCGAAAACGCTGATGCAGCAGGTGGAGGATGCGTATGAAAAAAATATCCCTTATCCGATTACTGCGTTTCATACCGTCTATCTGGCTGCCGCGCATTTCTATTTTTCCCTCTACCTGCTGATGAAAGAAATCCCATTCCACTATTTTGAAGATGGCTGCGGGATACTTTCCCGGCCGGAAATCTCGTTCGACCTGGTCAACAGCCATACCCCGTTCCAGGCCGAGTGGGCGCAGGAACATGGGCTGTTTGATGGTATGAACCCGCTTATCCAAACCAGGATATGCAATCTGGACGCACAAACCGCAGAAATACCGGGCGACCGGCAGAATGTGGTGCACTTTGATGTGGCATATGCGTTGGAAGGGCTGCCGGAAACGTTCCGGGAAAAAATCATCACTTTTTTCGGCGCACCGGAAGGGCTGGACGCCGGGGAAAACAGCATGCTGGTGATGACCCAACAGCTGGCCAACCTGGGCAGGATCTCCATCCAGGAGCAAATGCTCCTTTACCAGATGACCCTCGATTATTATGCGCAGGGATACCGCCTGGTGTTTAAGCCGCATCCGGACGATGTGCTGTATTATGACCGGCTGTTCCCGGGAAGTTTGGTGATCCGGGAAAAATTCCCTGCAGAACTGCTGCCATACCTGCTGAAAACCCGGCCGAAAGCGGCGCTGGTGCAGTATTCCTCTGCTTTGGCAGGGGTCAGGAAATGTTTTCCGATCAATATTTTCTGCGGATATGGCATCGAAGACCATTTCTGGAAGCTGCACCTTTATGATGCGGGGCTGCGGCTGGCGGGGAAACTGGGGATCAAAAAAATCGTCGGGCTGGGCCTGTTTGCACCGCAGATCGAAAACCTGCTGCAATATGGCGGCCTTTCCGATTTTGGGCTGGAGGTCTGTTTTGCGCAGAAATTTGCACCGTCCGAGGCCGACGGGTTCTATCTGATCGACGACCCCGGCGGTTTGGAAGGGTTCTCGTATGAAAAAATGGAAGAATGGCTGTCCGCCGCGCCGGAAAAAGCCGTTTTCCTGTTTCTGAACACCCAGCAGGATTACTTGTTTTACCAGCCTGACCATCCGGACTGGGCGGACAATACCATCCCGCTTCCAATCCGAATGCAGCGGCAGGAGGATTGCCTGTTTAAACGGCAGGGGGAAGCCCTGTGGCTGCTCACGAAGGATAAGGATTTTCAGAACGCTGCAAGGAGGGTAACCATGGAGAAAGAGTTGCCGTATACCGGCATGACTTGGGAGATTGGGCCAATGGATGATGTTGCGCTCAAAATCGCGGTGCTGGAAGGGGAGATCGCTGCGATGGAGCATCGGCTCAAGCATTATATACAGGAAAACCGGGAACTCAAGGAACAGCTCGAAGGGCAGGAGGAAAGGGGGCATTTTTGAATGAAGGTTGCAGCTTTTTTGCCGGCGAAGGGGACAAGCGAGCGCATCCCGTCCAAAAACCAGAAGCTGCTGGATGGCAAGCCGCTGTTCTTGCATACGCTGGAAAAATTGGTGGAAATGGATTGCATCGACCAGGTGTATCTGGATTCCGAATCGGATGAAATTTTAAATTATGCCGATTATCTCCCTTATCAGAAACTCAAACGCGATCCGGCGTTGGCCAACAATAAAACGGATGGGCATCAGATGTTTTATAACGAGGTCAAACAGGTGGACGCGGATATCTATCTGCAAATTTTAGGTACCAGCCCATTTATCCAGCCTTCCACCATCCAAAAAGGGATACAAGTGCTTAAAGAATGTCCGGAATATGATTCAGTGGTCCTGGTAAAGCGGGAAAAACAGTACTGCTGGGAAGCGGGCCAGCCGGCTTATGATAAAAACCATATCCCCAACAGTGTGGATTTGCCGGATACCGTCATTGAAACGATGGGGCTGTATATGGTGCGCAAGCAAACCGCCCTTGCGCAGCACAAACGCATCGGCGAACATCCCTATTTGCTGGAAGCCGAGCCAATCGAAGCGATCGACGTCAATTTCCCGGCGGATTTCGCCCTGGCGGAACTGATTGCAAAAGGGCTGCGCGCAAAGCGGATGCAATATCTGCGTACGCTGAAGGGAAGCTTCAACAGTTCGATTTTTTCCGATATTCTCGATGAATACGGCCTGCGCACAGTCATCCAGGGGCTTTCCTGCCCGATTCCAGGGACAAAAATCTTCGGGTATGCCAATACATTGAAAATCCGTAAACTGCAGGAGGGGGAGGATTACCGGGGGATTTACCGGGCGCTCGAATCCTATGGGAAAATGCGGATGGGGGACATTATCCTGGTGGAAAATGAGGTGCCAGACCGGGCCTATTTTGGGGAACTCAACGCTAATTTAGCTGTGCGCGCAGGCGCTGAAGGCACAATTGTCGGAGGCGTCACCCGGGATATGCAGGAGGTTAAAAAACTCGGATATCCGGTATTTTCTGCCGGATACTGCTGTGGGGACGTCAAACGGGTTGCAACCGTTGAACAGATGGGATGCCCCATCCAAATACGGGGGATCACGATTTGTCCGGGTGATCTGATTTTTGGGGATGAAAATGGGATTGTCGTCATCCCACACCGCCTGGAAAAAGAAGTTTTGGACAAGGCGGTGCAGACGGTTGCCAAAGAAAAGGATATCCTGGGCAAAATCATACAGCAGGAGGATGCCCAGAGTATTTATCAAACCGCTGGGGAATTTTAAAAAATACAGGATAAAAATGCAAAGAAAAGGAAGCGGGAAAGACGGATGAAGGGTTTATATGAGCAGCTGAAGGCAGGAGAAAGTTTTTTCCTGATGGCGGGGCCTTGTGTGATCGAGTCACGGGAGTGCGTGTTTGAGGTGGCAGGGCAAGTCAAAGAGATTTGTGAAAAACATGGTATTCCATATGTTTTTAAAGCTTCTTTTGATAAAGCGAACCGCACTTCCATCCATTCCTAGCGCGGGCCGGGAATCAAAGAAGGGCTGGATATCCTGGCGCAGGTGCGGGAAAAATATCAAATCCCTGTCATGACCGATATCCATGAACCGGCGCAGGCGGCAGCCGCAGCCGAAGCGGTGGACCTTTTGCAGATACCGGCTTTTTTATGCCGGCAGACCGATCTGATCGTGGCTGCTGCAAAAACCGGTTTGCCGCTCAACCTGAAAAAAGCGCAGTTCCTTGCGGCAGAAGATATGAAGAACGTGCTCAAAAAGGCGGAGGATGCCGGGAACCGTCAGCTTTTTTTGTGTGAACGTGGAAGCTGTTTCGGATACCACAATCTGGTCGTGGATATGACCGGAATGGTGGAGATGAAAAAAATGGGGTATCCGGTGGTGTTCGATGCGACCCACAGCGTGCAAAAACCCGGCGGCAATGGGAACTGCACAGGCGGTAACCGGGAATATGTGCGGTATTTGTCACGGGCTGCGGCGGCTGTGGGCGCGGACGGGTTTTTCATGGAGGTGCATCCCGACCCCGATCATGCGCTTTCTGACGGGCCGAACATGGTACGTTTGGATAATCTGGAGGGGCTGCTTTTGGAATTGCGGGAAATCTGCCGGTTGGTGCGTACATTTTAGAAAGGGGGAATGGGCGTTGGATATCTGCGCAGAGGTCAAACGGGTGTTTGAAATCGAGATGGGGGAGTTGGAGCGCACACTGGACGCCATCCTACCGCAGATCACACCGGTAATTGAAGCGGTATACGCATGCAGGGGCAGGGTCGTGCTTTGCGGCATGGGGAAAGCCGGACATGTTGCCCGGAAAATATCGGCGACGATGGCCAGCGTGGGAATCCCTTCCTATTTCCTGCATCCGGCGGAAGGGCTGCATGGGGATTTGGGGATACTTTGCGCAGAGGATGTGATCCTGCTCATCAGCAACAGCGGTTCGACAGCGGAAGTATGTAACCTGCTGCCAAATATCAAGATGATCGGCGCCAAAATCATCGGCATCACTTCCAATGCACAGTCGGAAATTGCGCAATATGCGGATATTTCCCTGACTTTGCCGGCGTTCCAGGAGGCCGAACGGCTGAACCTTGCGCCGACCAGTTCCACCACTGCGCAGATGGCGGTGGGGGATGCGATCGCAGCGGTTGTTTCCCAGATGCACGGGTTTCGAAAAGAACAGTTTGCACTGTTTCATCCTGCAGGTGCATTGGGTAAAAAGCTGCTGACACGCGTCGGTGATATCATGCATGCGGACGAACAGAATGCCTGCATCCCTGCCGGAAGCCTGTTGACCGACGGGATCAATGAAATGACCAAAAAAGGTTTGGGCGCTGTTTCGGTGGTGGATGCACAGGGAAAACTTTGCGGTATCATCACCGATGGGGATTTGCGGCGGGCCATGCAAAGGGGAATGGATATTTATAAAAACAAAGTGGATGATGTTATGTCCCAAACCCCGCGCAGCGTGCCGGAAGAAATGCTGGCGGTGGAAGCGCTGAAAATTATGGAAAAAGGGGAACAGAAATTTTCGGTGGTGCCGGTGGTGGACCGGCAGGGCAGGCCGGTCGGCATGGTCCGCAACCACGATATCCTCCAGCAGAATATTTTCCTGTGAGGGAGGCAGCAGCCCCGTCCGCGGTATCTGTTATGGATACCGTGGGCGGGGGTTACTGTTGCCGGGGATCAGCGCTTACCTGCAGGCGGCAGCCCGGAATGGAAAACCGTTTGGCGAAGGATATCCCAGGCCAGGCAGTTGAGCCGGTACCAGCCGGGAAAATGCGTATCCGACAGGGC
>CALXGW010000039.1 GCA_944387965.1 uncultured Anaerotruncus sp.
GGAAGACTTGATCGAGAGCACGATATCGTGGAAGTCGAACTGTTCCAATAACCGCGCATGATAAAGCGCGCTTTCCACCAAAGCCTGCGGCGTCGGGTCGCCGAATTTCTGTAAGATATGTTTTTCCAGCGAGCCGGAATTCACGCCGATCCGGATCGGGATACCCGCCTTGCGGCAGGCGTCCGCCACCTGGCGGATCCGGTCTTCGCTTCCGATATTTCCCGGGTTGATGCGGATTTTGTCCACGCCCTGCTCGACGCAGGCAAGCGCGATCCGGTAATCGAAATGGATATCCGCCACCACCGGGATGGACAATGCATTTTTGAGCGCCGGGATCAGCTGCACCGCTTCCAGATCGGGCACCGCCACCCGTATGATCTCACATCCGGCCTGCTCCAACCGGACTGCCTGTTCCACATTTCCCGCAATATCCGACGCTGGACGGCTGAGCATCGACTGGATGGATACCGGGTTCCCCCCGCCAATCAAAACGCCGCCCACCTTTACACATCTTGACATATTTTACCATCCTATCCCGTCAAAAAAGCCTGATAATATCATTGAATGTCACAACCAGCATCAGTCCCATCAGCAGAATGAAGCCTGCCGCATGCACGAATCCTTCGTACTTGGGATTGACCGGCCTGCGCATCACCAATTCGATCAATAAAAAGATCAGCCTGCCGCCATCCAGCGCCGGAACCGGTAAAAGGTTGAATACCCCAATATTGACCGTAATAAATCCAACCATCAAAAGCAGCGGCTTGATCCCCGCGCTGCTCGCCTGCCCGATTACAGCGGAAACGCCAACCGGGCCGGAAAGCTCAGAAAGTGAGAAGTTACCAGTAATCAGGTTCACAAAAGAAAGCCATACCTGCCGCACGATCGAAAGCATCCAGAAAAATGTGTAGCGGATGCTGGTGCCCAGGGTCTTTTCCGCCGCCATCACTGCGAAATCCAGATTGATCACCTTGGTGCCGTCTTCCAGCGTCTGCATGCCGAAATCGACCCCCTGGATCTCCACCTTTCTCCCCTCCCGGATAACCGTGAAATCCACGATGCCATCCCGATCGCTGACCATGGAAAAGGAGATATCATTGGAAGTGAATACCCGGCTGCCATTGACCGCAATGATCTGGTCGCCTACCTGCAAATATTCCGCGCTTGCCGCATTCTCATAAAATCCGCCAACGATCGTCGTGGGCAGGTTGTCACGCATGCCAACCAAAATGGAAAGGATCGCAAACCCCAATATCAAATTCATCGCTGCGCCGGCACAAACAAATAAAATCCGTTTCCAAAGCCGCACATTGCAGAAAGCGCGGGGATCGGAACTGTCCTCATCTTCGCCTTCGACCGACACATATCCCCCGATCGGCAGCACCCGCAGCGCATAATTGGTTTCCCCATACCTTTTGGACCAGAATGCCGGCCCCATGCCGATCGAAAATTCATTCACCCGCATGCCGGAAAGTTTCCCAACGGTAAAATGCCCCAACTCATGTATAAAAATCAAAAAGCTGAATACCAGAATGGCAATGACTACCTGCAATATGATACTCAACCAGATCCCCCTTTTCATTGCCTGCAAATTTGGATCGCCTGTTAAGAGAATGCCTGCCGAGAAAAAGAGATCCAGCAGACATTCCTATCGTATTCCTATCTTGCCCCGCAATATGCGCTTTTTTACATTTTTGCCGTCCTGCCGCAAAAATCCAATACCAATTCGCGGGCAGCTTTATCGGTATCCAAAACCTGGCTGAGCGTATATCTTCCCTCTGCAGGCAATTTCCCATCCATCTGTTCCAACACATGCCCCACACATCGTCCGATCTGTCCAAACGGTATCCCGCCATCCAAAAACAGCGCGACCGCCTGTTCATTCGCACCATTGACCGCGCACGGATAAAGCCCGCCCTTTTCGGCCGCCTGCCTGCAATATTTCAGACAGGTAAAGGTTTCCATATCCGGCCGTTCAAAGGTCAGGCTGCCATATTCAAATAAAGAAAGCGGCCGTGCGCTGGTCGGCTTCCTGTGTGGATAGGTCAGCGCATACTGGATCGGGATCGCCATATCCGGCGTCCCCATTTGAGCAATCACTGAACCGTCCGCATATTCGACCGCAGAATGTACCACACTCTGCGGATGCACTACAACTTCGATCTGTTCAGGCCGCAGCGAAAACAGGCGCATCGCTTCGATCAGTTCCAGCCCTTTGTTCATCAGGGTGGCCGAATCGACGGTGATCTTCGCTCCCATCGACCAATTTGGATGTTTGAGCGCGTCCGCAACCGAAACATCTTCCAGTTCGGCCGCTTTTTTGCCGCGGAACGGGCCGCCGGAAGCTGTCAGCAAAATGCGCTTTGGCGTGTTGCAGGCATTTCCCTGCAAGCATTGAAAAATCGCGCTGTGTTCGCTGTCCACCGGCAGGATCGGAACCCCTTCCTCCCGGGCAGCTGCCATCACCAGTTCCCCGCCGGCAACCAGCGTTTCCTTGTTGGAAAGAGCGACCGTCTTTTTCGCGCGGATCGCAGCCAAAGTCGGTTCCAGGCCGACCATCCCCACCACCGCGTTGCAAAGGATATCGCTTCCCTCCAATGCCGCCAGTTCACAAAGCCCTTCCATCCCAAACAGGATGCGGGTACCGGTGTCCGCCAAAGAAACTTTCAGGCTGCGGTAAGCCTGTTCGTCGCTCACCGCCACAGCCGAAGGCAAAAAATGCCGGGCCTGTTCTTCCAGGCGCTTAACATTCCGGTTGGCTGCAAGCGCGGCAACCTGGTACCCCAGATTTTCGCAGCACCGCAGCGTTTGGGTCCCGATCGAACCGGTCGACCCCAAAAGTACAATCTTTTTCAAAAGCCTCACCCTTATGCAACCTGCGCCAACGGGACGATCCGGCTGATGATGTAAACCGCCGGCGCCACCATTAAGACGCTGTCAAACCGGTCCATGATCCCGCCATGCCCCGGCATGATCGAACCATAATCCTTTACCTGAAACTGCCGTTTTATCACAGACGCCGAAAGGTCGCCCAGGATACTTGCAAGCGTGAGCACCGGCATGACGCAGACCAGCGCCAGATAGTTGATCTGGATCGGGTAACCCATCCAGGCGCATAATGCCGAATATCCCCACGCCAACAGGCACATGAAAACCGGCGCCAAAATTAAGCTGCCCACAGCGCCTTCTATCGTCTTATGCGGGCTGATATATGGCGCCATCTTATGCTTTCCGAAAGCGCGTCCGGAAAAATAGGCGGTCGTATCAGATAAAAATGCGCCGCCCAGGGATAGCAGCACATAAAAGATACCCAGCGATACGCCAAACCGATCCCGCTGATAAAGCAGGGTGGAAAAAGAGAAGGGGATCGTGATGCTGAACATAAATTCCAGCGCGACCTGCTCGATATGCAGCTTCTGATGGTTGCGCAGCAGGATGCAGAATACAGCTACTGCGTAGATATAACAGATTAAGGTAATATTCCTGGAGATCGTCTGCCTGGACAAAAAGGGGATCACCGCCGCAAATAGCATCGAGAAATAAGAAAGCAGCTTATGCGCCCAGCATCCGGTCGCTACAAGCAGTTCATACACCGCCAGTAGGGATAACAACGCCACAATGATATTTACCACGATGGTGTCAAACAGCATCAATGCCACAAATAAAAATATAAGCCCGATCAATGAGCTGATGATCCTCTGTTTCATAACATAACCCCATCCATTCGTTCAACACAGCCAAAGCCCGGCCATTCGACAGGCCAAACAGCTTACCGCCGTAGATAAAAAGCCATGAGCAATGCCGGTATCAAACGATACCGGCAGACGCTCCCATCAAACGCCCCCAAACCGGCGGGTGCGTTTTAAATATTCCAAAATTGCTTCGTCCAGGTATGCAGGTGTAAAATCCGGCCACAACACATCCATAAATACCAGTTCGGCATATACCGATTGCCACGGCAGGAAATTCGACGTCCGGCATTCCCCGCTTGGACGCACCACCAGATCCAGATCCGGCTGCCCGTGCGTATACAGCCGGCCGGCAAAGCATTCTTCCGTGATCTCATCCGGCTTGAGTTTTCCATCCAGGCATTCCTGGGCCAGCATACGGGCCGCATGCACGATCTCATCCCGGCCGCCGTAATTGAGGGCGATGTTGATATGGATGCCGTCGTTTTTCGCGCTGCCGGCTTCCACTTCGTCCATCATCCTGCAAATATCTGCCGAAAGCCGGTCCCGGCCGCCTAAAAAGCGGATACAGGCATTTTCCTCCTGGTGCTTGTATGTTTCCCGCAAATACCGGTTGAGCAGTTCCATGAGTGCATCGACTTCTTCCGGGGGCCTTCTCCAGTTTTCGGTGGAAAACGCATAGACGGTCAGGTACTGGATGCCGATTTCCCGGCAATATTTTGCGATCTCCCCGAATACTTTGGCGCCCTGCCGATGCCCTGCGGTACGCGGCAGGCCGCGTTTTTCTGCCCAGCGCCCGTTTCCGTCCATAATCAGGCCGATATGCACCGGAAGCTTTTCTGCCGGGATATCCGCCAGCAACGATTTCGCCATGCAGCCCCTCCAAAATCCTTAGATTTCCAGAATTTCCTTTTCCTTTTTGGCGCTGATCTCATCGATCCGTTTGCAGAATTTATCAGTGATCTTCTGGATTTCGTCTTCCAGATCCTTCTGCTCGTCCTCGCTGATCTCATTGGCCTTTTTGATTTTTTTGAAGGTATCGTTCGCATCCCTGCGGATTGAACGGATCGCAACCTTCGATTCTTCGCCGATCTTTTTGATCTGTTTGCAGATTTCTTTCCTGCGCTCTTCGGTCAGCGGCGGGAAAACAATCCGGATCACCGAGCCGTCGTTGGCCGGATTGATCCCCAGGTCAGAAGTCTGGATCGCCTTTTCAATCGATTTAATAGTGGATTTATCCCACGGCTGGATCACGAGGATGCGCGCTTCTGCAACCGAAATAGCCGCCAGGGACTGGATCGGCGTCGGAGTGCCATAATAACTCACCATAATTTTATCCAGGACAGCCGGATTTGCGCGCCCGGCCCGGATGGAAGCATATTCCTGTTCCAATACCGAGATGGTTTTTTCCATTTTGTCGCTGTAAACCTTTGTTTTTTCACTCATTTGCCGCATCCTCCTTCACAATGGTACCAATATTTTCGCCTTTGATTGCCGCCACAATATTATCAGGATCATCAATGCTGAACACAAGTACCGGGATATGGTTGTCCTTGCACAGCGCCGCCGCCGTGCTGTCCATCACTGCCAAGCCTTTTTCCAGCACCTCCTGGAAACTCACTTGGTCATACTTGACTGCATCGCTGAATTTATGCGGGTCACGGTCGTATACGCCGTCTACCATTGTCGCCTTCAGCATAATATCCGCCTCAATTTCCGCCGCCCGAAGCGCAGACGCTGTATCGGTGGAAAAGAATGGGTTGCCTGTCCCGCAGCCAAATACGACCACTCTCCCCTTTTCCAGATGCCGGATTGCCTTGCTGCGGATATATGGTTCGGCAATCTGCTGCATGGTGATCGCCGTCTGCACCCGGACCTGTATCCCCGCCGCTTCCAGCGCATCCGCCAATGACAGCGAATTCATCACCGTCGCCAGCATCCCCATATGATCCGCCCTGGTGCGATCCATATTCCCGCTGTCGCGCCCGCGGAAAAAGTTTCCGCCGCCGACCACAACGCCGACCTGGGCGCCCAGATCCACGCATTTTTTAATGCTTTTGCATATGCTGCTCACTACATCATAATCGATCCCAAATTTCTTTTCGCCCGCCAGCGCTTCCCCGCTGAGCTTGAGCAAAACCCTGCGATACTTTAATGGCACGGAGAACCCTCCAAATGATAAAATCTGTCTTCCATCCCGTCATTTTGCAGGACGTCGTACTTTTCTTATTTTACAATAACCGCGGTATAAAGTAAAGACTGCAAAACAATTATTTCACTCAACCGGATCTGCTGCTTTTTAAAATATGCGCCCCTTTTATCTGACTGAAAAAGGGCGCATATTCCCATCTTATCGCGTATTTTTATTTTTTCCCATGTGGATCGCCCCACCGATCAGTCCGCCGATCAGCGAAGCCAGAAAAAAGATCGGACAATAAACCCATGCACTGCTATTGTAATACAAAAAAACACATGGGATAAACAGGATACACGCTGCAGGCGCAAACCACCATTTCCACCCGTTTTTTAGCGCGAACAGCAAAGCGGTTACCAGGCATACTGCCGGCGTCAGCACCAGCAAAATCAGCATAAACGCTCCCGTGCTGCCGCCCAGCAGCGGCAAGGCGTAAAATACCAGGATATCCGTTAAAAAATAAGGGATAGATTTTTGAAAAATATCTTCTTTATCCAATGGGTTCACCCCGCTATCATCTCCAACATCTGCGCCTCATCGATGACCGGTACGCCTAATTCATTGGCTTTTGTCAGCTTGCTTCCCGCATCTTCCCCAGCGACCACATAACTTGTGCGCTTGGAAACGCTCCCACTGACCTTTGCCCCGGCAGCTTCCAGCATCTCCTTGGCTTGTGTGCGTGAAAGATTCGGCAACGTACCGGTCAATACAAATGTCATCCCGCCGAGCGTTTCCTTTTTTGGCTGGGTTTCACATGTCATATTGATCCCCAGGGAAGCCAGCCGGCCGATCAGCGCCTGGTTTTGCTCCAGCGAGAAGAAATCCCTGACACTCTGCGCCATGATCCCGCCATATCCTTCGATCGAAGCGATCTCTTCCATTGTTGCATCCATCACCGCCTGCATATTGCCGAACCGTTGCGCCAGCAGTTGGGCGGAACGCTGCCCAATCCCACGAATCCCCAACGCATAGATCAGCCGGGAAAGATCCCTGGATTTGGAGTCTTCCAGCGCATCCAACAGGTTTTGCGCGCTTTTTTGGCCCATCCGTTCCAGATCAGCCAATGTTGCAAGCTGGAGCGTGTACAGATCCGCCGCAGAATTTACCAGCCCTGCATCCAGCAGCTGATGGATGACTGCCGGGCCGAGCCCATCGATATCCATCGCATCCCTGCTGGCAAAATGCACCAGGTTGCGCGCCATCTGCGCCGGGCAGGCCATATTGACACACCGGAGCACCGCTTCCCCTTCCGCCCGCTCGGCTACGCTCCCGCAGGATGGGCAGATCATGGGGATTTGATAAGGCGGCTTCCCCTCCTGATGGCAGGAAACCGCTACCACCTCCGGAATGATGTCCCCCGCTTTGCGGACAATAATCCTGTCACCGATCGATATGCCTTTTTCATTGATGAAATCCTGGTTATGCAGGACCGCCCGGCTCACGGTAGTCCCGGCCAAAGTCACCGGCTCAAAGACAGCCGTAGGGGTCAGCGCCCCGGTGCGTCCCACCTGGATGGTGATATCCAGCAGGGTGCTCTCCTTTTCTTCCGGCGGATACTTGAATGCAACCGCCCATTTCGGGAATTTGGAAGTTGCCCCCAACTGCTCCCGTTGGGAAAAATCATCCACCTTGATGACCGCCCCGTCGATATCAAACGGGAAATCATACCGGTTTTCCCCAATCCGCTGCACTTCCCGGATCGCGTCCTCAATATCGGTGAACGCACGGTAGGAAGGGATGACTTTGAATCCCTGCATTTTCAGGTAATCCAGCGACTCCTTATGCCCATAGAGCCCTTTTCCTTCTATCTGCTGGATATTGAACACAAAGATATCCAGCCCCCTTTTCGCGGTGATCCGGCTGTCCTTCTGCCGCAGGGAGCCAGCCGCTGCATTGCGCGGGTTTTTGAATGGTTCCTCCTCGTTTTCGATCTGCCGCGCGATCACCTGCTCGAAACTTGCGCGCGGCATGTATACCTCCCCGCGCACCTCTAGATATGGGAGTTCTTCCCGCAACTGCATCGGGATGGAACCAATGGTCTTGAGATTTTCCGATACATCCTCCCCGGTGATGCCGTCGCCGCGGGTGGAACCGCGTACGAAATCCCCGTTTCTGTATTCCAGCGATACCGACAGCCCGTCGATTTTCGGCTCCACGATATACACAGGCTCGGCGATCACCTCGCGTACCCGGCCATCGAACGCCCTGAGTTCCTCGATGCTGAATACATCCTGCAAAGACCCCATCTGCACATCATGATGTACCGGCGCAAAGGTATTGAGGGCCATCCCGCCCACCCGCCTGGTTGGAGAATTATCCGACGCCAGCTGTGGATATGTCTCTTCCAGATCGATCAGCTCATGCATCAACCGGTCGTATTCATAATCCGGGATGGTTGGGTTATCCAAAACATAATAGCTGTAGTTATATTTTTCAATTTCCCGGCGCAGTTCTTTGACCCGCCGTTGTGCTTTTTCCAAATCCATGCCATATCCTCCCCGGCTCTATTTTTCTGTCCTGGAATAAAAAATGTCCTGACGCATATCGGCTGCCGTATGCAGCTTTCTTCTGTCCCCGGTATCATCTGTGCCGGTGTATCGCCCTGGCCATAAATTCGGGTATAATCGGCCATCGGGGCGGGAGCGCAGCGCCGCAAGGCGCGAAACGCAGCGCCCCGGCCATAGATAGGTATAATAATCGCCCTGCGGTTATTATACCATGAGCGCAGCGAATGGTATAATTGGCCATAAGGGCGGGAGCGCAGCGCCCAAAGGCGCGCAGCGCATCGCCCTGGCCATAAAACAGGTATAATAATCGCTTTGCGATTATTATACCACAGAATATATGGAATCGTCCAAAAAATTCCGCCTAATCTGCAGGAAGTTCCGCCTTATAATCGTTATGCAGCTGGATATCGTCCGAATGATCGCCGTTGATATCGGTAAATGCCTGCGGTACCTGGCCAACAATTACCGTTTCCGCAATGCAGATCTCGGTATGTACCGTTTCGGTCACGCTGTAAAAAGGCAATACCGCCGAAACCGGCGCCTTTATATCCATCATCAGTTGATGCAGCGTCTGGTTGATCCCGGCAGACAGGAACTCGTTATGGAAATCCACCTGGACATATCCCATCGGTATTACTTCAAATTCCAAAGTAGGCCCTCGCCCGGCCAGGTATTGCCCGCCTAAAATCGTCCCAAGCTGGATCTGTACTGGCTTATTGGCGTCCTCGTTCAAATTTGCTGTGATCTCACTGGTCAGTTCCGCCTTCAGCCGGTTGAGAGCCACCATATCCGTTTCCAGAAAAGCAGGCCGACCCTCTTCATCCTCCTGCAGCAGAACGATGCTGCTGTACTCCACATTTTCCTGGGAAATGATCTTTAAAACCGCCCGGTTGATGGTATCGGTTGCGCAAATATTTGCCTGATAAATAAATGTCTGGGTAATCATCGGACGGATCATGCTGTCCAGCAACATCAATGCCCCGATCAGCAAACAACCGGCGGTCAGCATTTTTACCGCCCGGAATTTTTTCCGGCTGATCCGGATAACCACCTGCTTCATCCGATTTTCGCCCCCTTTTGTTCCAATTTATGCAAAAGGCAGGCAAAAGTTCCTCAAAAAAGCAGCTTTTGAGGGAATAAAGCCCTCTGTTTTGTTCCTTTGGATGTAAAACCTCCATATCTTGGCTGTTTCCATATAAAAACAGGGCAGTATCGCGCCCTGCTGCCATACCGCCCTGTACGACTTTATTTTATTTCCAATAAAAATCCCCCCGGTATCCAGACCGGTGCGCCACCAATTGCGCCGCCACCGAAATGGCTACCTCCATCGGGCTTTTTCCCCCGATCGGCAGCCCAATCGGGGAGTGTATCCGCTCAATATCCTTTGGCGCGATCCCCGCCTCCAATAAAAGCTCCCTGACCCGTGCCGCCTTGCTGCGGCTGCCGATGCAGCCCACATAGCCAGCCGGCGTACGCAGCACCTGTTCCAGTACCTCCAGGTCGCTTTGATGCCCCGGGGTCATCACCACAGCATAATCATCTTCCAACAAGCTGATCCGGTCAAGGATCCGTGTATAATCCCCGACCATGACCGGTATCCCCTGGAACTCTTCCCGGCTGGCCACCTCCGGGCGGCTGTCGAAGATCGCCGTGCGGAAAGCCGCCTGCATGAGCAGCGGCGCCAGCGCACGCGCCACATGTCCGCCGCCAAAAATATATACTGTCCCCCTGGCGGACAATGGCTCCACATAACAGGCCGGTCCCCCTTCGTACAGTACCCTGTCGCTGCCCAGCAGCGGCTGCAGCTGTCCTTCCGTGACAGCATCGGTAAACTGCAGCCCGTTTGCCCGGTCGTATATCCCCATCTCGAAACGGCCGTCTTCCCAGATGACAGTAAGCAGCCAGCAGGCATCTTTTCCCGTTGCAAGCACTCCGGCAGCCGCCCGCACCGCGGGCAGATGCCGGCTTTGCAGATATTGGAAATATATCGTGACCTCACCGCCGCAGACCATGCCGATATCCTGCGTCCCGTTCGGCGCCAGCTGGAAAGAAAGCCGGCCGGACCGGCGGGTCTGGAACAAGCTGGCTGCATGTTCGATCGATTTTTGCTCCACTGCGCCGCCGCCGACCGTCCCCACCGACGTCCCATCCGCAAAGACTGCCATTTTCGCCCCCTTGCCGCGGGGCGCTGAACCGGAGCTGGAAATAACGCTGCATAACACCGCATCTTCCCCGGCTTCCATCCTGCCCAGCAACATTTCAAAAATCTTCTTCATCCTCTGCAGCCGCCCTTCTGTTCCTGTTTTTCCAAAAATCGCGTTTCCTTTCCGACTGCCCGCCATCTTTTCCCTGCCAAACAGCCGCGTCCCATCTGCCGCCATACGAAAACAGCGCTTCCAGCCGGTGATCCCTGCGTGAAAGCGCTGTCCATTTCCTATGCTGCCGGCAGGCTTATGCCAGATACGCCCTGCCGATCTCGTCCGCCTTCAGGATCGCCTGATAGACGTCTTCCGGTGTGATGTCCGGCGAGAGGTTTTTCGTCGACTGCGTCGGGACGCAGGCAGCCTCCGCCACCTTATGCAGGTTTTCATGGTTGATCTCTTTGACTCCCAGCTGGGCAAGCGTCATCGGCAGCCCAACGCCTTTCATGAAGGACAAGACTTCTTCCATCTGCTTGTCGTCGGCTTTTTCCAGTACCAGCTGCACCAAAGTGCCGAACGCAACTTTTTCCCCATGGTAGCACCCATGGCACTGCGGCTCATAGGCAAACCCATCGTTGATCGCATGGGCCGCGGCCAAACCGCCGCTTTCAAAACCGACCCCGCTCAGGTAGATACTTGCCTCCACCACATTTTCCAACGCCTGGTTGGCCGTTTTTTCCTGCACTGCCTTGACGGCCTCCACGCCGTTTTCCAGCAGCAGGTCATAGCAAAGCCGGGCCATCATCAACGCAGTGTTGGAACATTTGCCGCGCGCCATCGTCTTTGCGCCGGACGCCTGCACCGCACGCGCTTCAAACCAGGTAGCAAGCGCGTCGCCGATGCCCGCGATCAGCAGACGCACCGGGGCCTGCGCGATCACATCGGTGTCCACCAATACCAGGTCGGGGTTGCGTTTGGTAAAGAGCGCCTTAATCACAACGCCTGCGTCATTATAAATGACCGCCACGCCGGAGCAGGGTGCATCGTTGGAAGCAACCGTCGGGATAATGACGACCGGCATGTCCAGGTTGGCAGAAACTGCTTTTGCCGTATCGATCACCTTCCCACCGCCTGCGCCCACGATCATATCGCAGCCGGAAGCTTTGACGATCTCCATGATGCGAAAGATTTCCTCTTTGGAACATTCGCCGTTAAAACCGCAGAAAACCACCTCATGTTCCGCCGCCCGGAAGCTTTCCTCCAGGATGGAACCGATCCGTTTTTTGGCATTTTCCGAGCAGATCACAAAAAATTTTGTTCCAAGTTTGGAAGTATGTTTGCCGATATTGGCAAGTTCTCCCTTGCCCTGGATGTATTTTGCCGGGGATTTGATGATGTATGCCATTTTCTTCACTCCTGTCCAAAATTTCCAACATTTATTACAGCAAAAACCATGCCAGCATCCAAAAGCCCTTGATTACAACCGATTTGATGCAGAAATGAAACAAATTTTCTTCAATGGTGTCCAGATGACGTTGCAATTTTAAATCTTGTTTTATTTTTAAAACAAAAATGCCCCTTTTTTTCTTTTCCAAAATCAGGTATAATAGTTTTGAATGTTCGTTTGGCAGCCGTGCAGGATATTTTCCTGCATCCGCCGGTCCCTGCGCAGCAAAAATAGGCGCTGCGGCTAGAGCATCCTATCACTATGGTAACATATGCCCTCTCGGCTTTCAACCAAATTTATAAATAAAATTGCAAATATATGCCGTACCCAGCCATGCACGGATACAAGGCTGCCTGCGGCCAAGGAGGAATATGATGAAACTGGTTATTCTGGAGCCGCTCGGCGTCCCAAAAGAAAGCCTGCTGGGCCTCGCAGCGCAGATGTTGGGGGAACAAGTGGAGATCATTTATTATGACTCCCGCCCGCAGGACGCTGCCGAATTGGTGCAGCGGAGCCATGACGCCGACGCTGTCCTGCTTGCCAACCTGCCTTTCCGCAAGGAAGCGATCGTGCAGTGTCCAAAGTTAAAATTTATCTGTGTGGCGTTTACCGGTGTGGATCATGTTGACATCTCCTGCTGCAAAGCGCGCGGGATCACCGTTTCCAACTGCGCGGGTTATTCCACCGCAGCGGTGGCTGACCTCGTCTTCGGCATGGTCATCGCCCTTTACCGCAACCTCATCCCCTGTGACCAGGCGGTGCGCAGCGGCATGACCAAGGACGGGTTGGTCGGGTTCGAGCTGGAAGGCAAGCGGTTCGGCATCGTGGGCGCGGGGGCAATCGGCCTGCGGGTTGCCAAAATCGCCCAAGTATTCGGATGCGAGGTCTGCGCCTACAGCCGCACCCCTAAGCCGCAGGCCGGCATCCCGTTCGTCAGCCTGGAAGAACTGCTCTCCGGCTGCGACATCATCTCCCTGCATGTCCCCCATACCCCGGATACTGCCGGGCTCATCAGCCGCGAAAAGCTTTCGCTCGTCAAGCCCGGCGCCATCCTGATCAATACCGCGCGCGGCCCGGTTGTGGACAGCCTTGCACTGGCGGATGCGCTGAAAGCGGGCCGGCTTGCCGGCGCTGGGATTGACGTTTTTGAAATGGAACCGCCTATCCCGTCCGACCATCCCCTGCTGCACGCCCCCAACCTTCTTCTTACCCCGCATGTGGGATTTGCCACCCACCAGGCGATGGAGAAGCGGGCGGTCATTGCTTTCGAAAATATTAAAAAGTGGCTGGCTGGCCAGCCGCAGAATGTGGTCTGCTGATGCAGCCGGCAGAAAAACTGGTCGTGCTCGGCACTGGCAACGCCATGGCGACCAAATGTTATAACACCTGCTTTGCATTGCAGTCTTCCGAAGGGACCATCCTGGTGGATGCCGGCGGCGGCAATGGTATCTTTACACAGCTGGAAAAAGCAGGGATTCCCATCACCGATATTCATGAAATGATCGTCACTCACGCCCATACCGACCACCTGCTCGGCGTAATCTGGATTATCCGCAAGGTCACTTCCCTGATGCTGTCCAACGGATACGATGGCCTGTTCCATATCCATTGCAGCGAAGCGGTGGAGGAAGCGCTCCGGGTGATCTGCCGCCTGACGCTGGCCAAAAAATTTACCAATCTGTTTGGGGACGGGGTACGCTTTGAGCGGATCGCCGACCAGGTCACCCATCCGATCCTGCAATATCAGGTGACTTTTTTTGATATCCATTCCACAAAAATGGAGCAGCATGGTTTTACCCTCCGGCTGCAAAACGGCCGTGTGCTCACCTGCATGGGCGACGAGCCTTTTAACCCCATCTGCCGCCCATTTGTGGAAAACAGCGACTGGCTTTTGAGTGAAGCTTTTTGCCTTTACAATGATCGCGACCGCTTCAAACCCTATGAAAAGCACCACAGCACGGTCAAAGACGCCTGTGAACTGGCAGAACGGCTGCATATCGGCCACCTGGTGCTTTGGCACACGGAAGATAGGAATTATCCCAACCGCCAAAAGCTTTATCTGGATGAGGGGCGCTCGTATTTTCATGGGGACTTGTATGTTCCCTACGATCTGGACATCTTGGAGTTATAAGGGGATTTTTGAACTGGGAAACTAAAATGAAAAACTATGCATTCCTTCTTTCCAATGTGCAGGAAGGGTGCAAAAAAGGAGTGTGCTTATGAAAAAGTGTGTGTTGATGCCGGATTCCTTTAAAGGTACCATGAGTTCGATGGAAATCTGCGCGATCATGAAGGAAAAAGTCCTGCACTTTTTTCCCGGATGCAGCGTGGTTGAAATCCCTGTGGCGGACGGCGGCGAAGGGACGGTCGACTGCTTTTTGTCGGCGGTAGGCGGCGAAAAGGTCACAGTTACCGTGAAAGGCCCGTTCCTGGAAGATATGGAAGCCTTCTATGGCGTGATCGACAACGGGGAAACCGCGATTGTGGAAATGGCCGCATGCGCAGGGCTGCCGCTGGTGGAAAACTGCAAGGACCCCAAGCGCGCCAGCACCTACGGCGTCGGCCAGTTGATCCTGCACGCGATCGGGCGTGGCTGTAAAAAGATCATCGTCGGGCTGGGCGGCAGCTGCACGAATGACGGTGGCGTCGGGATGGCCGCCGCTTTGGGGGTAAAATTCTTTGGCCAGGACGGGAAAACCTTTATCCCTGCCGGCGGGACGATCGAACAAGTAGCGCGCATGGATGTTTCCGCCTGCCTTTCGCAGATTGCGGGTGTGGAGATCGTGGGCATGTGCGACGTCAATAACCCGCTCTGTGGGGAATCGGGCGCTTCCGCTGTTTTTGGCCCGCAAAAGGGCGCAACTCCGGAAGACGTTGCCGAACTCGACCGCAACCTCGCCCATCTTGCCCGTCTGATGAAAGAAACCCGCGGGATCGAAGTCCAGGATATCCCGGGCGCAGGCGCTGCCGGCGGGCTTGGTGCCGGATTGGTTGGCTTTTTGGACAGCCGTTTGCAGAAAGGGATCGATATCGTTTTGGATACTGTCCATTTTGAGCAGCTTTTGCAAGGTGCAGACGTGGTCTTCACCGGCGAAGGCAAAATCGACAGCCAAAGCCTGCGTGGGAAGGTGGTCGCAGGGGTTGCGGCACGCGCCCAGCAAAGCGGCGTGCCGGTCGTCGCCGTAGTGGGCGATATCGGCGACGGCGTGGAACCGATCTTTGAAAACGGCGTCAACGCGATCGTCAGCATCAATTCGGTCGCCGTCCCGTTTGAAAAGGCGCGGCTTCGCTCCAAACGCGACCTTGCGTTTACCTTTGAAAATATCCTGCGGCTGTGGAAGCTTGCATGATACATTGCCCCGGCGATACCCGGCGCCAGCAAGTGCGCCGGGTATTTTTATGCGCATTTATTGCATAAAAATGCAAATTATTGGCAATCTGTACGCCATCCGCCAATTTGCGCCAAATGTTCCATCCACTTCATCCATCCCCAGCATGCGGAAACATTTATGGGATAATTAGCCAATAAATCAATGGTAAATATGCTATAATTATGTGTTTTATACAATATTTTCCTATATTTTCTTCTTTTTAGCCAATTTTCCTAAAATAGAATCAGCCGACATTTAGGAATTTCGCCTATTTATACCAGTACGGCATTGTGCAGATTGACATGAATTATATGCATCTTTTATAATAGCCTCGTCAGGATTTTTTGACATTACAGCAAAATCTGCCCAGGTTTGTTTTTGATTTTCAAAACTGCAAACTTTTGACAGGCTGGGTTTAAGCATTCCTTTTCCCATAATGCAGTATTCCAAAAAATCTCAAGGAGGTATCCCCCATGCGCAAACTGATTTCCGGCATGATGGCTGCGGCCGTCAGCCTGTGCCTGACCGTCCCCGCTTTTGCGGCGACCGGTTATGGTGATTACATCATCCTCGGCAACTCCTATACCCCGCCAAGCGCTGCTCAAATATCCCAAAGCGCTGCAAATTCGATCAGCCAGGCGGTTTCTTCCGGCGCTTCTTCCGCCAAAGTGTCCATCCGGAATGCCACCAGCATTTCTTCCGATACAATCCGGTCGGTAGCCAGCCAGGCATCCAATGCCGGCATCAAAGCGATCATCCACGCCGACAAAGTGGAAGGCCGGACGATCATAAACCGCTGGTACATCGATCCTGACAAGGCATCCTCCCTTTCAGGCAGCATCAACCTGGAAGTGAAAACCGACGCCGGCGCAACCCGGGCTACTGCCAATAAATTTGCCCAGTATTTCAAAAATAATATCGCCGTGGTCAGCCTCGGCCAGCAGGGCTCCTTCGGCATGGACATGGAACTGGCGCTCAAAGTGGATCTTTCCCATATGGATCTGGATAACCTGAACTTCTATTCCTACGATAAAGCTACCAACACCTATGTCGCGCTCGGCAGAGCTTCTTATTATATGGACGCAAACGGCTATCTGCACTTCACCACCAACGTCGGGAATGATATCGTTATTTCCGAAGGCGCACTGGCCGTAAAATAAAATTGACTATTACATTTTCCGCTGCATAAAAGGGGGATCCCCCCTGAAAAGGAATGTTTAAATCTGCCCTGTTGGGCGTAAAGGAGGCATCCATGGCCGTTTATTATATCCTTCTTGCTGTTTTTGCCATCCTCAGTATCTTTTTTTATCACAACGGGCCGGGTCGGAAAAAAGACGCGGCCTTTTTATTATGCGCTTTTTTGATCCTCGGGTCTGTTTCCGCTTTCCGTTATTCGGTCGGTTACGATTACAGCATGGTCTATGCGCCCGCATATGAAGCAGTCCTCGCTGACCCGGCCGGCTACTCTTTTTCCGACAGCCCTTTTGAACCGGCATTTGTCCTGCTGGAAAAAATGATTGCATGGTGTACGCCCAATTTCCAGATGCTGTTTGCTGTGACCAGCTATCTCATCGTCGGCTTATTGACGGCCTTTTACTGGAAATATTCTGCCAATGCAGCGATGAGTGTGCTCCTTTTCCTGCTGCTCAGCCAGTATTACTGCACCATGAACTTTATCCGTCAAAGCATTGCCGGGGCGATCGCCTTGTTTGCCCTGCCTTTTTTGAAGCGGCGCAGGTTCCTGCCCTGCCTGCTGCTTATCCTGCTTGCCGCCTGTTTCCACCAGTCGGCACTGATCCTGATCCCGGCTTCCCTGTTTTGCCTGCTTCCATTCAACCGTTGGACGCTCGCCGTCTATCTGTTTGGGGCTGCCGCTTTTTATCTTGTTTCCCCGCAATTGCTCGCCCTTGTCACCCGTTACTGGTACACCGATTATCCCCTTGCCAGCCCGCACATGGCAGCTGCCCTCGAATGGCCGTTCACCCTGGTGATGCTGGCTGCTTTCCTTCTCCTATGGTGGAACCGCAAACGGCTTTTGGAGCAGGATCGCGGGAACGCCGTTTATCTCCATTATGCCTTTTTTGCTTTTTTCTTCACCCTGATGGGCACCCGCCACGCCATTCTCGACCGTTTTTCCCTCTATTTTGGGTTTGCCTTCCCCATTTCCATCCCGCTCGTTTATTCTCTCCTGCGCGAACAATTTCCTTCCTGGGACTGCCTGCGCCATGGCGCCACGCCGCAGCGCCGTTCAGCAAAACAAGCGGCAGCCCTTCTGCTGACTGTGGTTTTCGGCGGGCTGGCAGCCCATCATTATGCCCTGCGTCAGGACCATCACGGGGTTGTCCCTTACCAAACCATTTTTGCGCAATCTTTTTATGCCGAATATCTGGAAAGCCTGCAAGGCAGCCCTGGCAGCCAGGCTTTCGACGACCTGCTCATGGAACCCGAACAGGCCCCCGCGGGCAGTATTCAGCCAAGCCAGGACCCGCCGCCGGTTTCGGTATCCTTGCCGGACAGCCTGCCGGAAGGCATCCCCATGCCCGCCGCCTGATATGGAAACCTGCATAAAAAGCAGGGATATGCTATCTCGCATACCCCTGCTTTTTTGATGAGCAGCCTGCCAACAGGCAGGCTGTTTTGTATGTACTTATGCGTTATAGAAGACGTCCAGGCTGGAAAGGCTGTAGAATATCCGGTTTTTCTCGGGCTGCATCGCGTTGCCGGCCGCAATACCGATCTTATCGCCATTGCTCCAGGTGATTTCCAGCGAAACACCATCGTTATCCCGCAGCGCTTCCATCACCGCATACGGCATCTCGTCAAACTCCTTCGCGCTCACCCGGACGACGTCGCCGCTGTCTGCCTTTTCGATCTTCTCCTTGACCTTCAGCCAGAATTCTTCATTCATCTCGTCGATGTCCGGGCCAGGGCCGCCCTGTGCGCTCTTGCCAGAACCTTTGTTGACGTTCTCATTGCCGCCGGTCGGGATCGCGCCAAAATCGCTTGCAGCGCTGAATGTTTGCATTGCCTCCTGCAAAGCGTTCAAAGCTGTACTCGGATCCTCGTCTTTTGTAAGGGCCTCTTTGGCAGCAACAATCGCCGCTTTCAGTTCAGCACGCACCTCGGCAGTCGCCCATTTCTGGTTGTCCAGGAGCTCCGAACCGTCAACGCTCACAACGGTTTCCTCCAACGCCTTTTCTGCTTCAGCGATCACCTGTTCCAGTTCAGCGGTATCATGAGCTTTGGTGCCAGCTTTCCTGGCGCTCTTGAATGCAGCAATCGCATCATTCAGATCGCTGACCGCCTGCTTGACTCCTTCCGCATCCGCCTCAGAATTGTCAAAAACTTTCTGCGCATCCTCAATAGCTGTTTCAAAAGTATCCATTTCCGTTTCTTTGACCCAGTATCTTGTCTGCGGTATATCTGTACCGTCGGCGCTTATCTGAGT
>CALXGW010000040.1 GCA_944387965.1 uncultured Anaerotruncus sp.
CTCCCTTTCCAAAAACCCGATCCTTGGCATCCAGCCGGAAGACGCCGGGGAACTGGAAAATTACTGTTTTATCTGGGGCGTGCGCGGGAAAGATTGGCTGGGGGAATTTTCCAACCATCCGGAGGGGATGGAAAAGGTATTTACCGATGAGGATACCGAGCGGCTGGAACGTCTGAACCAAATCCGGGAAACACTGGTTGCACCTTTGAAACATCTGCGGGAGCGGTTAAAAGACTGCGATGGCGGGCAATTTGCGCGTGCGGCGTTTTTCTATCTGGAAGAATGCCAGGCGGCGCAGCATCTGCAGGAGATGGCGGCGGCAATGCCGGAACTGCAGGCCAAAAGCTTTTTGGAAAAATCTGCGCAGGTGTGGGATATTGCGGTTGACCTGCTGGATATTTTTGGCGGCGCGCTGGCCGATTCCCGTTACCCGCTGGGCCGGATGGCCGACCTGCTGCGGCTGGGGTTTGCTTCGGTGGATATCGGGCAGCTGCCGCAGACGCTCGACCAGGTGATCGTGGGGACGGCGGATAAAATCCGTCCGGATGCGCCGCGGGCTGTCTTTGTGATCGGGCTGAATGAAGGGCTGTTCCCCCAATGGGGTGCGCCTGCCGGGATTTTATCCGCGCAGGAACGCAGCCAGCTGCGTGAAAAGGGGTTCGACCTGCTGCGTACGCCCGATCAGTCGGCGTCATTCGAGCAATATTTCGTCTACTTCGCTTTGACCCAGGCAAGCGAACGGCTTTGGCTGACCTACCCGATGCGCGGCGCTTCCGGGGAAGGGCTGTCGCCGTCCGGCGTTTTCCGGCAGGTCGAGGCTGTTTTGGGGGTAAAGGCCGGATATGCGCAGCGCGGGCTTTTGGAGCGGGTTTACAGCGAAGAAGCCGCGATGGAAGAGCTGGCGGCCCATTGGAAGGAAACAACGCCCCAGCAGGCCAGCTTGCAGGCGTATTTTTTGGAGCGGGACCCGAGGCGGGTGCGGGCGCTGGAAGATGCGGCCGGGCCGCGGCGGTTTTTACTGGAAGAAAATGGCGCCCCGCAGCTGCTGTTCGGCAAGGAGATCCGGTTTTCCCCCTCGCGGCTGGAACAGTTTTATAACTGCCCGTTTGCCTATTTCTGCCAGGTGGGGCTGCATCTGCTGCCGCGCCGGAAAGCAGAATTCAACCCGCTGGAATCGGGGTCTTTCCTGCACCTGGTACTGGAACAGATGGTACAGAAGTATGGCGGCAAGGGCCTTTGCAGCCTGACGCCCGACCAGATCCGGGCGCAGGCGCAGGAAATCATCTATGCGGAACTGGCGCAGAAGGTGCAGGATCTGCAGCAGACGCCCAAACGGTTCCAATACCTGTTCGGCAGGCTGGTGGATACCTCGGTGCGGCTGATCCAGCGGCTGGCTGCGGAATTTTCCCAAAGCACATTCGAACCGGTCGCATTTGAGCTGCCGATCGGGCGTGGCCAGGAAGTGGGGCCGATGAAGCTGCGGGATCAGAGCGGCGCACGGGTGTTTGTGGAGGGCATAGTAGACCGTGTGGACGCTTTTATGCAGGATGGGAAACGGTATCTGCGAGTGGTGGATTATAAATCCGGGCAGAAGGTATTTGACCTGTCGGAAGTTTATCACGGGTTAAACATGCAGATGCTGATTTATCTGTTTACCCTGGCGGAGCATGGCGGACCGGGCACGGTGCCGGCCGGGGTGCTGTATATGCCGGCAAAGGACCGGGTCATCACCGCCGGCCGGCATACGGACGCGCAGGAAATTTTCCTGCAGCGGCAGAAATACCTGAAAATGAGCGGCCTGCTGCTGGAGGACCGGGAGGTGCTGGGGGCGATGGAAAAGAATCTGTCCGGTATCTACATCCCGGTGAAGGAAAAGAAGGACGGCGGCCTGAGCGGCGGCCCGCTGGTGACCGGAAAACAGATGGAACTGGTCTGCAGGCAGGTGAAGCGGAATATTTTGCGGGCGGCGGACATGCTGCACGCGGGGGATATCCCGCCGATGCCGGTGGAGGGGATCGCCGGGCATGACCCATGCGCCTGGTGCGCATACCACAACATCTGCACCCATGAGCCGGGCGACCCGGTGCGGCAGATCGCACAGATGGACCGTCAGGCGGCATTGGAAGCGATGGGGAAGGAGGAGCAGGATGGCTGAAAGGCAATGGACGCCGCAGCAGGCGGATGCGATCGATGCGCGGGGCGGTACGGTGCTGGTGTCGGCGGCAGCCGGGAGCGGGAAGACGGCGGTATTGGTGCAGCGGGTGATCGGGCTGCTGCTGGATGCAGAAAACCCGGTTGACGCCGACCGGCTGCTGGTCGTGACCTTTTCCAATGCTGCTGCCGCCGAGATGCGCCAGCGGATCATGGAACGCATTGGGGAACTGTTGAGCCAGCGCCCGCAGGACGCCCGCCTGCACCGCCAGCAGATGCTGCTGGGACAGGCACAGATCAGCACCATTCATTCCTTCTGTCTGGAACTCATCCGCTCCAACTTCCAGAAGCTGGGGCTGCCGGCTGCGATGCGCACCGGGGATGAAAAGGAACTGGAACTGCTGCGCAAGGACTGCGCGCAGCAGGTGGTGGAGGAATTCCATGCGCAGGGCGGGGATTTTTTGCGGCTGGTGGAACTGCTGAGTGCAGGACGGGATGACAGCCGGGTGTTTTCTACCTTGCAGCAGTTATATGATTTTGTGCGCTCGCACCCGTTTTATCAGGACTGGATGCGGGAAAAGCTTGCGCTGTATGACCCGGCGGTACCGGCGGAGCAGTCGCTGTGGGGGCAATGTATCCTGAACCATGCCGCAGACGCCCTGGATTACGCGCTGGAACAGGCCGGGCAGGCGCTGTTGCTTATCCGGACGGATGAAGCGATGGAGAAAGCTTATGCGGAAGCGTTTTTGCAGGTACAGGCCCAGCTGATGCAGCTGCGGGAGGATGTGCAAAACTGCGATTGGGATACGGCCTGCCGGCGGCTGGGTGCTTTCCAGCATGGAAGGCTCAAGCCGCTGCGGGGGGACGACCCGCAAAAAGCCCGTGTGCAGGCGATCCGCGCCCAGATCAAGGATACAGTCGAGGAACTGGGTGAACGGTTCTGCGCGAACCGGGAAGAATTTGCGGACGACATGGCCTTTTTGCGGCCGCTGGTAGCGGTGCTGTTCGATCTGACGCAGGCGTTCGACCGCTGTTACAGCGAGGCGAAGCTGCAAAAAAACCTGATCGATTTTTCCGATATGGAGCAGTATGCCTTGCAGCTTCTGATCGAAAAGGATGCGGGCGGATACCGGAAAACGCTGCTGGCGCAATCGATCAGCCAACAGTATGAAGAAATCCTGGTGGACGAATGCCAGGATATCAACGCTGCGCAGGAGATGCTGTTCCGCGCCGTTTCCAGGGAGGAAAACAACCTGTTCCTGGTGGGGGACGTCAAACAGAGTATCTACCGGTTCCGGCAGGCATGCCCGGAACTTTTCATGCGGCGGAAAAAGGTTTACCATCCATATGACCGGGAACATTTTCCAGCAAAGATCATCCTGTCGAAAAATTTCCGCAGCGCGCCGGAAATTACCGGGGCGGTCAATGGGCTGTTTTCGATGCTGATGAGCGAGCGGATGGGGGAAGTTTCATATGATGAAGAAGAAAAGCTTTGCCCTGGGGCAAGCTTCCCGGAAGGCTATCAGGCCGGAACGGAGCTTTGCCTGCTTGACCTTTCAGAATATGCAGGGGAATGGGAACGCGGACGGGTGGAAGCGGAATATGCAGCGGAACGGATTGCACGGATGCTGGAAAAAGGGGAAATGGTTTCGGACGGCGGCCGGCTGCGCACCGCGCGCCCCGGGGATATCTGTATCCTGCTGCGGTCGCCGGCCGGACGGGTACAAAGCTATGTGGACGCGCTGACCCGCAGGGGGGTGCCGGTCTGGGCGGATTTCAAGGGGAATTTCCTTTCCAGCCGGGAAATTGCGCCGCTGTTCTCTTTTTTGCGGGTGCTGGTGAACCCGCTGCGGGATATCGACCTGGCAGCGGCAATGATGTCGGTGCTGCTGGGGTTTTCTGCGGATGAAATGGCTAAAATACGGGCGCGTTCCCGGAAAGGCTATCTTTGGAACGCCGTTTTGCAGGCGGCGGAGGAAGGGGACGGGCATTGCCGGCAGCTGGTGGAGCTGGTTTCCCAGCTGCGCAGGCAGGCGGCATGCAGCCCTGCGGAAACCGTGATCCGGGAAATCTACGAATGGACCGATTATGAAGCAAAAGTGCTGGCCATGCGGATGGGGAAAGCGCGCCGGGACAATCTGCGGCTGCTGGTGCAGTATGCGGGCGCTTATCATAATGCAGGCTACAAAGGGCTGGCTGGATTGATCGCCTTTTTGGACCGGCTGCAGGAACGGGGCGGCGACCTGGATATGGCGCAGGGGGCCTCGGAACAGGCGGATGTAGTGCGGGTGATGTCGATCCACCGTTCAAAAGGTTTGGAATTCCCGGTGGTCTTCCTGTGCGACTGTGCGAAAGGGTTCAACCGGGAGGACCTGCGCAGCAGCACCCTGCTCCATTCCGAGTTGGGGTTTGCCTGTATGCGGCGGGATTTTGAACAACTCAAACAATACCCGACCGTCCCGTTACAGGCGCTGCGGCTGGAAATTGAGAGGGCTTCCCTGTCGGAAGAACTGCGGGTGCTTTATGTGGCGATGACCCGGGCAAAGGAACGGCTTATCCTGACCGGCATCAGCACGAAACCGGCGGAAGGACGGCTTGCCGCCGCCAATTTCCCGCTTGCGCCGGATGGGAAGCTGCCGCCGTATCTGGTGCAGTCGGCAGGGTCGTATCTGGACTGGGTGCTGATGGCGGCGGTGCATGACCCGGTGCTGGCCGGCGTGCTGCGGGAGTACCAGGCGGAGGCCGACCCAGCGCCGGAGGGCTTCCCAATGCGGCTGCGGGTGGAGCGCATATGCGATGACGCGCCGCTGTCGGAAGAGGAAGCCGGACAGCTGCCGGCGCCCGACCGGCAGCTGGTATCGCAGTTGCAAGAAAGGATCGGGTTTGCCTACCCCGACCAGCGGCTCATCGACATCCCGACCAAAATGGCGGTTTCCCAGATTGCCAAAGGGGAAGCGGCAAAATCGCACCGTTTCGCGCGGCGGCCTGCCTTCCTCAGCGCGGATGGAATGACCGGCGCGCAGCGAGGAAATGCGCTGCATCATTTTATGCAGTTTGCCAATTATAAAAACGCGAAAGCCGACCCGGAAAAGGAACTGCGCCGGATGGCGGAGAAAGGGTTTTTGTCCGCCAAGGAGGCCGAGAGTGTCGATGTGAAAAAATTGGAGGCATTTTTCAAAAGCCGGTTGTTTGGGCGGATTTCCCGCGCGCAGAAGGTGTACCGGGAACTGCGTTTTTTGGCCGAAGCAGGGGAAGAGGTACTGGGAGAATATACCGCCCTGTTCTCGCATTGCGATGGTAAAACGGCGGTACAGGGGGTTGCCGACTGCGTATTCATCGAGGATGGGCAGGCGGTGATCGTGGATTATAAAAGCGACCGGGTGAAGGATGCGAAGGAGCTGCTGGAGCGCTACCGCATCCAGCTGGAACTTTATCAGAAAATTCTGGGAGCGAGTTTGGGGGTACCGGTCAAGGAGTCGGTGCTGTATTCCTTTGCGCTCTCCAAACAGATTGTGGTGAAAAAAGAGGCGGCCGGATGAAAAAGCTGATTATTTTAAATGGGACAATGGGAGTTGGAAAGAGCGCGGTCAGCGCCGAATTGTTAAAGCTTTTGCAGCCGGGAGTGTGGCTGGATGGGGACTGGTGCTGGAAGATGGCGCCGTTTTGCGTGAGCGAAGAGAATAAAAGGATGGTGATTTCCAATATTGGGCATCTGCTGCGCGCCTTTTTAAAAAACAGTGGGTTTCAATATGTGATTTTTTGCTGGGTCATCCCGCAGGAAGAGATTTTTGCCCAACTGCTTGAACAGGTCTGTGGCCTGGAGTTTGAACTTTGGAAAATCACGCTCATGTGTTCAGAGGAAACTTTGCGGGCAAGGCTGGAAAATGATATCCAAAATGGCGTGCGGGAAAGGGGCATATTGGAGCGTGCAGGGGCTTACCTTGCAAACTATCGGGAAATGGATACCATTAAGTTAGATACAAATAGCATATGCGCTGCTGAAGCTGCTCGGCGAATTCAAAAGATGCTGGAAACAAAAGAAAGCCAAGGGCAAATCAGCCGATGAAATGGGAAGATAGGCCCTGCGGGATCCTGCTTATAAAAAAGATATTTTTATACTTGACAGGCACAGGTGAATATGGTAATATAATTCGGTAAACAAAGCAGAACAGAAATGTTCTCACCTTGCCGCTATAGGGTGGCTGGTCAATAGTGCGAGGATTTCCTGCAGAGTTGGCAGGGGGTTTTTGTGTGGTTTGATCGCGGGTGTGGGCAATTCTGTCCGCACCCTTGTTTTATGTATAACACAAAAGGCTTTGGAGGTGTTTGGTATTAGCAGCAAGGATTTGCTCATCAATGAGGAGATTAAAGACAAAGAGGTCCGTCTGATCGGCCCGGATGGCGAGCAGATGGGGATCGTAGCGATCGCTGTCGCCCAGGATGCGGCCATTGAGAAGAATATGGACCTTGTCAAAATCGCCCCGCAAGCGGTTCCGCCTGTTTGCAAGATCATGGATTACGGCAAATATAAGTTTGAACAGGCAAAACGCGAAAAGGAAGCAAGAAAGAATCAGAAGGTCGTTGAGATCAAGGAAGTGCGTCTTTCCTTAAACATCGATACCAATGATTTTAACACCAAGGTCAACCGTGCAATGAAATTTTTGCAGGACGGGGACAAGGTGAAGGTCGCTTTGCGTTTTAGAGGCCGTGAGATGGCGCATCCGGAACTCGGTACCAGCATTATGCAGCGTTTTACGGATGCTGTCGCCGAATGCGGCTCGGTGGAGAAACCGCCGAAGCTGGAAGGCCGCAGCATGGTGATGTTTGTTTCGCCGAAGCCTGCAAGCAATATTAAGGGAGGAAATAAAAATGCCTAAACTCAAGACCCACAGCGGCGCGAAAAAGCGCTTCAAACTCACAAAGAACGGTAAAGTGAAACGCGCCCATGCGTTTAAGTCCCATATCCTCACCAAGAAAGACACCAAGCGGGGTCGCCGTCTGCGCCAGGGAACTTATGCGGATAAGACCAATGTGGCGACGATCAAACTGCTGATCCCTTACAAATAATTGGAAGATAACGGAGGTAAATCGATATGGCACATGTTAAGGGCGCGATGATGACCCGTAAAAGAAGAAAAAAGATGCTCAAACTTGCGAAAGGCTATTTTGGTGCAAAGAGCAAACTCTTTAAAATGGCCAAACAGCAGGTCAAAAAATCCGGCAACTATGCGTTTATCGGCAGAAAACAGAAAAAACGCAATTTCCGCAGCCTGTGGATCACCCGTATTTCGGCCGCTTGCCGCATGAACGGGGTAAATTACAGCACCTTCATGAACGGCCTGAAAAAAGCCGGCGTTACCCTGAACCGGAAAATGCTGTCTGAAATCGCGATCAATGATGCGGCGGCGTTTACTGCTCTGGTGGAGAAGGCAAAGGCTGCTCTTTAATATAGCTTTTTGGTACGCCCTCGTCTTTGACGACGGGCGTATTTCATATCCAAAGGCACGCCTTTGGATATGAAATACGCCCTGGGAGGAGTTTGGTGATTGGATGGTCAAAAAAGAGATCACCTCCCGGGATAACCCGGCGGTGAAACGGTTTGTACAGCTTTCCGCCTCGCGCAAGGCAAGGATGGAAGAAAATGCTTTTGTGACCGAGGGGGTCAAATTGACCTGGGAAGCAGCTTGTGCAGGATATCGGATGGAAAGCCTGTTTATGACGAAAGAAGCCTGGGAACGCTGTGGGCAGTTGCCCGCGCCGGTACAGGATGCGGACTATTTTTATGAGATTTCTGACGCAGTGGCGCAGAAAATGGCGCAATCGGTCCATACGCAGGGGGTTTTTGGCGTTTTCCGATTGCTTGACAAAGAGGAACAACCTGTTAAAATAAGCAGTAATGGAAAATTCCTCCTGCTGTGTTCGCTGCAGGACCCGGGAAACCTGGGGACCATCCTGCGTACTGCAGCGGCATTCGGTGTGGACGGTATTTTTATTTCCAAGGATTGCCCCGATCTATACAGCCCAAAGGTGCTGCGGGCTGCCATGGGGGGGATCTTCCGGGCAACTGTGCAGATCGTGGAGGATATGGAACAGCTTGCCCGCAGCCTGCAAAAGCAGGGGATCGCGGTTTATGCGGCGGCGCTGCACCGGGAAGCGGTGGCGCTGCAGTCGGCGGGGCTGTCAAAAGGCGGTTGCGCAGTGGCGGTCGGAAATGAAGGGAACGGCCTGCCGGCCGCTTTCATTGAAGCATGCAACGGCTGTATCCAGATCCCAATGCAGGAAGGAAGCGAATCGCTGAATGCCGCGATGGCGGCCGGGATCATCCTGTGGGAGATGGCCAGGCAGGATCGTCCCTGAATGCGGCTGGGGGCGATATGCCCAAACAGCTGCTGTGCAAAGCTATGCCCGCCAGTTCGGCAAATATCGACAGCGGGCGGCTGTATGATAGAGGAAAAGCATTGCCCATACATCACCCGGCAGCTGGGCGATGCTGTGGGGCATGAGATCATTTTATTTGGATGGAATCCGGAAAGGATGAATAAGATTTGTCAAACCTTGTCATTGTAGAGTCCCCTGCAAAGGCAAAAACGATACAGAAATATCTCGGCAAGGATTATGAAGTCATCGCTTCGATGGGGCATATCCGGGATTTGCCGAAAAGCAAGCTGGGCGTGGATGTCGATCATGATTTCGAGCCGGTGTATGTGGACATCAAGGGGAAAGAGGATCTGATTAAGGATCTCAAAAAGAAAGCGAAAAAGAGCGACCAGGTCTATCTGGCGACCGACCCGGACCGTGAAGGGGAAGCGATCTCCTGGCATTTGGCGCAGATGCTGGGGGTCGATATGGGGCAGGAAAACCGGGTGACCTTTAACGAGATCACAAAAAATGGTGTTAAACAGGGGATGGACCATCCCCGGAAGATCGACCTCAACCTGGTGGACGCGCAGCAAGCCCGCCGGGTACTGGACCGCATCGTCGGATATAAGATCAGCCCGTTTTTATGGCGGAAGATCCGCAAGAACCTGTCTGCCGGACGGGTGCAGTCGGTTGCGGTGCGCATCATCATGGACCGGGAGCAAGAAATCCGGGCGTTTAAACAGCAGGAATATTGGAGTATCGACGCCAAGCTGGCCGCGAAGGGGTATGCCAAGAAGCCCTTTATGGCAAAGCTTTATTCGATTGATGGCAAAAAGCTGGAACTGGCAGCGATCCCGGATGCAGAAAAGGCTGCCCAAATCGTGGCTTCACTGGACGGCGCGTCCTATCTGGTGGCAAATGTCAAAAAAGGGGTACGCAAAAAATCCCCGGCCCCACCGTTCATCACTTCTACCTTGCAGCAGGAGGCTTCCCGCAGGCTGGGATACCAGTCGCTGCGCACCATGAAGGTCGCGCAGGAATTATATGAAGGCGTCGAGCTGGAAGGGATCGGCGCGATCGGTTTGATTACCTATATGCGTACCGATTCGCTGCGTATTTCGGAGGAAGCTGCCGCCCAGGCTGCGGTTTATATCGAGGAAACCTATGGGAAGGCTTATCTGCCGAGCTCCCGCAGGGTGTTCAAGTCCAAAAAGAACGCGCAGGATGCGCATGAAGCGATCCGCCCGTCCGACCCGTCGCTGACGCCGGAGCGTGTCAAAAAGAGCCTGTCGGCGGAGCAATATAAGCTGTATAAGCTGATTTGGGAACGCTTTATTGCGAGCCAGATGGCAAATGCGCTGCTGGATACCGTCGCGGTGGATATTGATGCTGCAAATTGCGTATTTAAGGCATCCGGCTTTTCTGTAAAGTTTGATGGCTTTACTGTTCTGTATGAGGAAAGCAAGGAATCGGATGAGGAGGATTCTGCCGCTTTGCCGCCGCTGGAGGTGGGGATGCCGCTGCATTTGAAAGAACTGACCCCCAACCAGCATTTTACCCAGCCGCCGGCGCGGTTCACCGAAGCTTCACTGATCAAGACGCTGGAAGAAAACGGGATTGGCCGGCCGAGCACCTATGCGCCGACGATCGCGACCATTTTGAAGCGCAATTATGTGGAGCGGGACGGTAAGGCCCTGAAACCGACCGCCCTGGGCGAAGCGACCACCAAATTGATGGAGGAGCAGTTCCCGAATATTGTGGATGTGACCTTCACAGCCAACATGGAAAAGAGCCTGGATGGTGTGGAGGACGGCACCGCCGGATATGCCGATACGCTGCGCAATTTTTATGGCCCGTTTATGGATACGCTGGAAAAGGCGGAAAAGAATATGGACGGGACGCGCATCAAGGTGCCCGATGAGGAAACCGATGTGGTGTGCGAACTGTGCGGGCGTAAAATGGTGATTAAAGTGGGGCGGTTTGGGAAGTTTTTGGCCTGCCCGGGCTTCCCGGAATGCCGCAACACCAAGAAGATCGTGAAGGAAACAGGCGGGCTGTGCCCGGTTTGCGGCGGCAAGATGCTGGCAAAGAAATCCAAAAATGGGAAAGGGTATTATGGCTGCGAACATTTCCCGGAATGCAAATTTATGACATGGGATAAGCCGCTGGAGGAAAAATGCCCGAAATGCGGCGCGGCGCTTTTCCAGAAAACCGGGCGTGGGGCAGTGATCCATTGCCTGAAAGAAGGCTGCGATTATTCCCGTCCGGTGAAGGCAAAAGCGGATAAAAGCGAGGAAACGCAATGAAAGTCAATGTCATAGGGGCAGGGCTGGCGGGCTGCGAAGCGGCATGGGCATTGGCAAATGCAAATATCCCGGTGCGGCTGTTCGAGATGAAGCCGCAGAAATATTCGCCTGCCCATCACAGCCCGGATTTTGCCGAACTGGTGTGCTCCAATTCGCTCAAAGCGCAGCGGATCGGTTCGGCTGCGGGCATGCTCAAAGAAGAAATGCGCCTGATGGGGTCGCTGACGGTGCCGTGTGCACTGCAGACAAGCGTTGCGGCAGGCGGCGCGCTGGCGGTGGACCGGGACGCTTTTTCCAGCATGGTGACCGAAAAAATCAAGTCCCACCCGATGATCGAGGTGGTATATGGCGAAGTTGCCCAGCTGCCGCAGGAAGGGCTGACGGTGATTGCGACCGGCCCGCTGACCTCCGACCTGTTGGCGGAACAAATCCGGGAACTTTGCGGGGGATCGCTGAGTTTTTATGATGCGGCGGCCCCGATCGTAACGGCAGCTTCGCTGGATCAGGAAAAGGTCTTTTTTGCAGCGCGGTATGGCCGCGGGGAGGATGATTATATCAACTGCCCGTTTGACCGCGCGGAATATGAACGGTTTTATGAGGCGTTAGTGGGGGCGGAGTCAGCGCAGCTGCACGCTTTCGACCAGCCGGAAAAAAAGGTGTACGAGGGCTGTATGCCCATTGAGATTATGGCCAAGCGCGGGACGGATACCATCCGGTACGGCCCGCTCAAACCGGTGGGGCTGCGCGACCCGCGGACGGGCAAACGCCCGTGGGCGGTGGTGCAGCTGCGCAGGGAAAACCGGGAAGGGACCCTCTATAATTTGGTGGGGTTCCAGACCAATTTGAAATTTGGGGAACAAAAACGGGTGTTTTCGATGATTCCGGGATTGGAACATGCAGAATTTGCCCGTTACGGTGTGATGCACCGGAATACATTTATTGATTCCCCGCGTCTGCTGGACGCCAGCTGGCGGATGAAGATGGATGACAGGATCTATTTTGCCGGCCAGATCACCGGGGTGGAAGGGTATATGGAGTCGGCCATGTCCGGGCTTTTGGCGGGCAAACAGATCGCGCGCAGGATCCAGGGCAAGCAAATGCTGGAACTGCCCGGAGATACGATGTGCGGCGCGCTGACGGCGTATGTCACAGGTTCGGTTTGCGGGGATTTTCAGCCGATGGGCGCCAATATGGGGCTTTTGCCTGCTTTGGAGGAACGGATCAAGGACAAGCAGCTGCGGTATGAGAAGATCGCGCAGCGCGGGCTTTCCCATCTGAAGGATGTTTTGATTGAAGAAGGGATGTTGGAAGTATGAGGATCATTGTGGATGCATTTGGCGGGGACCATGCCCCGTTGGAAATCATAAAGGGATGCGCGCAGGCAGTCGCGGAATACGGGGTGGAAATCCTGGCGGTCGGCAATGAATCGGTCATCCGGGAAGTGGCGCAAAAAAATCAAATCCCATTGGATCACATTTCCATCACCAATGTGGAAAAAGTGATGCCGGTGGAAGTGGATGCAACCGAAGTGGTCAAATCGTATGATGACAGCACGCTGGCAGTCGGGCTGAAAATGCTGGCCAACGGCGAAGGGGACGCCTATGTCAGCGCCGGGAGCACCGGCGCGGTGACAGTGGGCGCGACGCTGTTTGTCAAACGCATCAAAGGCATCAAACGGGCAGCGTTGGCGACGGTAATCCCCAATGCCAACGGATGCTATATGCTGGTCGATATCGGGGCAAACAAGGAATGCCGTCCGGAAATGCTGATGCAGTTCGGCGTGATGGGCAGCATTTATATGGAAAATATCATGAAGGTGCAGAACCCGCGGGTCGGGGTCATCAACATCGGCACAGAGGATTCCAAAGGATTGGAACTGCAAAAACTGGCGGGCGAACAGCTGGCAAACGCGCCGGTCAATTTTGTCGGGAATGTGGAGCCGCGCTATCTGCCGAAAGGGTGCTGCGATGTAGCCGTATGCGACGGGTTTACGGGCAATGTGGTCTTAAAGCTGACTGAAGGGCTTGGAAAATGGTTTGCGGACGAGCTGAAAGGCATTTTTATGGCTTCCGGCAAGAGCAAATTGGGTTATCTGATGGTCAAGGACGGGGTCACTGCCTTTAAAAATAAGATGGATTATAAGGAATACGGCGGCGCGCCTTTGATGGGGATTTCCAAGCCGGTCATCAAGGCGCATGGCAGTTCGGATGCCCGTGCGTTCAAAAACGCCATCCGGCAGGCGAAGGAATACACCCAGCGGGATGTGATCGGGCAGATCTCTGCGTCGCTGGAAAAGATCAAAGCCGGGGCAGAAAGGGAGTGACGCCGGATGGAGCCGAAAGCGAAGACGGCGCAGCTGGAAGAAGCGATGGGGTATGTGTTCCAGAACAAAAAGTATCTGGATATCGCATTGACCCATTCTTCCTATGCCAATGAGATGAAGAAAAACCTGTCCAGCAACGAGCGGCAGGAATTTTTAGGGGATTCGGTGCTTTCGATCATCGTATCGGATTATCTGTTCCATACCTTCCATCTGGCGGAAGGGGAATTGACCAAACTGCGTGCGGCGATGGTATGCGAGCAATCGCTTTTTGAATTTGCCGAGCAGCTGCATCTGGGGGATTACCTCAAGCTGGGGCGTGGGGAAGAAATGATGGGCGGCCGTACGCGGCCTTCGATTTTGGCAGACGCATTTGAAGCGCTGCTGGCCGCTATTTACCTGGACGGCGGGCTGGAACCGGCCCGCAAATTTGTGCTGCGGTTTATTGTGGATTTGTTGGAGAATAAAAACCGGTTTGCTTTTAACGATTATAAGACCATGCTGCAGGAGATCGTCCAGAAAAACCCGGAAGAAAAACTCAGCTATGTGCTGGTGGAGGAATCCGGGCCGGATCATGACAAGCGGTTCGTGGTGGAAGTGCATTTGAACAGCAATGTGATCGGCAGAGGTACCGGGGCGAGCAAAAAAAGCGCGGAACAGGCTGCCGCCCAGGAAGCGCTGCGGCTGATGGGGCAATGAAGCACGCCAACCTTTCGATTTTTGTGCCGCACGCCGGATGCAAAAACCAATGCAGCTTCTGCGACCAGCGGGGCATTTCCGGGGCAATATGCCCGCCGGGCGGCGAGGATGTGCGCAAGCTGTGCGCTGCCTGCGCGCCCGAAGCGGCCAAACGGGAAACGGCGACCGAGATCGCTTTTTTCGGCGGCAGCTCTACCGCGATCGAGCCGGGATACATGCTGGAACGGCCGGAAGCGGCATATCCGTGTGTCAAGGATGGGCCGTATGCCGGCATCCGGGTATCCACCCGGCCGGATGCGATCGATGAAAAACGGCTTTTGACGCTGAAAAAATATGGGGTCAGTGCGATCGAACTGGGGGCGCAGAGCATGTCCGACGCGGTTTTGGAGAAAAACCGCAGGGGACATACGGCGGCGGACGTTGTGCGCGCGGCACAGATGGTGCAGGATGCAGGTTTTTCGCTGGGGCTTCAGATGATGACCGGGTTGTATGGTTCGGACGAAGCGGCCGATTACCGGACGGGGGAAGAATTGGCTTCGCTCAGGCCGGATACGATGCGGGTCTACCCCACGATCGTATTAAAAGGCACCTATCTGGCGGAACTTTATGCGCAGGGCGCTTACCGTCCGCAGTCCCTTTTGGAAGCGGTGACGCTCGGCGCGCGGCTGCTTTGGCTGTTCGAGGAAGAAAACAACATCCCTGTGATCCGTATGGGGCTGCATGCCCAGGATGCGTTGGAGCAGAGCCGGGTAGCGGGACCTTACCATCCGGCTTTCCGGGAACTTTGCGAAGGAAGGCTGCTGCTGGGGCTGATTCAGGAAAAATTGCAGAAGCCGGGTGCATACCGGCTTTCCATTTCCCCCAGATCGGTTTCCAGATTGACGGGGCATGGGGGGCACTTGCTGAAAGAACTGGAAAAACAGGGGTATCAGATAGAGATTGAACAGGATGGCCGTCTGATTGGCCGGGAGATCGAGATAAAGGAAGTGTAACATTGCAGCTGCGCAGTTTGGAAATCCAGGGCTTCAAATCCTTCCCGGATAAAACGCGGCTCACCTTCCACCAGGGGATTACTGCGGTGGTAGGGCCGAACGGGAGCGGGAAAAGCAATATTGCGGATGCAGTCCGGTGGGTTTTAGGGGAGCAGTCTACCAAAACGCTGCGCGGCGGCAAGATGGAGGATGTCATTTTCGGCGGTACCCAGAACCGCAAACCCCAGGGGTTTGCGCAGGTAGCGCTGACGATCGACAATACCGACCACGCCATCCCGGACTGCGGGGACGAGATCACCGTGTCGAGAAAGCTTTACCGTTCGGGGGAGAGCGAATATAAGCTGAACGGCGCAAATGTGCGATTAAAGGATATCTATGAATTGTTCATGGATACCGGGCTCGGCAGGGACGGGTATTCGATCATCGGCCAGGGAAGGATTGCGGAGATCGTTGGGGCAAAGGCGTCCCAGCGGCGTGAAATTTTTGAAGAAGCGGCCGGGATTGCAAAATTTAGGTACCGAAAAGAGGAAGCCGAACGCCGTTTACAGGCGGCGGAAGATAACCTGCTACGGCTCAGGGACATCCTGGCGGAACTGGAAGGCCGGGTGGAGCCTTTGCGGGTACAATCGGAAAAGGCGCAGCAGTTTTTGGAATATGCAGGCGAAAAAAAGTCGCTGGAAATTTCGCTTTGGGTGCGCGAATTGGAGCAGTCCAAAGAAGTTTTGCGCGCGCAGGAAGATAAAATCCTGATCTGCCGCGGGGAACACGATCAGATACAGGCGGAAGTGGACGGGCTGGAAAACGAGATCAGCGCGCTTTTTGCAAAGATGCAGTCGATTGCGGCTGCGATCGAAACCGACCGCGCCGCCATGCAGAAGCTGGATGCGGAAATCGCCAACGACACCGCTGAGATCGCGGTCATGCAGAACAATCTCCAACATTACCGGGATACAATGGTGCAGATCGAGGAAGAAATCGGGCAGACGAGCGCTTCGGATGAGCAGTTGCAGGAGAAGCTGGCTGCATACCAGGAGCAGGTTACGCAGAAACAGCAAGACCTGGCTGCGGCAGAACAGGAACAGGCACAGATCGAAGCGGAAATTGCCGCGGAAAAGGCCGGGCAGGGGGATCTGTACGAAAAGATCGACGCGCTCAAGGAACGCCGGTACGGGCTGAACCAGAGCATCAATGAGATGAAGCTGTCCGCCGCTTCAAGCGGCTCAATGATCGACAGCATCGTTTTGCAGCTGGAAACGCTGCAAAAAAATGCCGTCACCGGGGACGAGAACATCATCCGGATCAAGCGGGAACTTTCCGATTGCCGGGAACTGCTGGAAGGGATTTCGGATACCCTGTCATCGCTGAAAAATATGCAGGACGGCTATCGGATCAAGCTGGAAAGCCGGCAGGGAAAGGTTTCGCAGCTGCTGGAGTCCCGCAGAAAGCTGGAGGATGAGGCGCATAGCCGCCGCCAGCGGGCAAAACTGCTGCGGGATATGGAAAATAACCTTGAAGGGTTCCAAAACAGCGTTAAATATGTGATGCGGCAGGCCCAGATCGGGGCGCTGCGGGAGGTATACGGCCCGGTTTCCAGGCTCATTACCGCAAAGGACGAACATCTGCTGGCCATCGAGGTGGCGCTCGGCGCGGCGATGCAGAATATTGTGGTGCGGGATGAGGCGGTCGCCAAAAAAGCGATTGCAATGCTCAAGGAATCCCGCTCCGGGCGGGCTACCTTCCTGCCGGTTTCAACTGTAAAGGGGAATAGGCTTACAGATAAGTGGCTTTCCGAAATGGACGGTTTTATCGGCTTGGCGGCCGAGTTGGTGCAGTGCGATGCGCGTTACCAGGGGATCGTGGATCAGCTGCTGGGGCGGATCGCGGTGGTGGAAGACCTGGACGCCGCGGTTTTATGCGCAAAGCGGGGCGGATATAAATTCCGCGTGGTGACGCTGGATGGGCAGGTCGTGAATGCGGGCGGCTCGATGACCGGCGGATATACCGTGCGCAGCGCCGGGATTTTGAGCCGGGCGCGGGAAATTTCTGAGTTGGAGCGCCAGGCAGAAACATATGAAGAAAAAATCGCCGCGCTCGATAAGCAGATCCAGACGGCAAAAGAAGAGCAGGTGGCAGTGGAAGCGCAGATCAGCGGGGCCGATGCGGAACTTGCCACCGCGCAGGAGGACCTGTACCGGTATCAGGCAGAGGAACGGCGGCTGGCGCAGGCGCAGGAGGAAGCGGTCCGGCTGCGGGAACGCTCGGCAAAGGAATATGCGGCGTTAGCAGAGCAGTTGGAAGGGCTCAAGGCGCAGAATGTTTCCAACAGCGGGGTGCTGGAGGAACTGAACGCCCAGCTGGATCAGGTCGCGGGGGAACTTTCGGTATTGGCCGGCCGGCGGGACGAGGCTGCGCGGCAGCTGGAAGAAAGCGGCCGCAGGCTTTCAGAAAAAAAGATCCAGACGGCCACCCTGCAAAACGAGATCAGCGCACTCAACAGCGTGCAGGAACAGCTGTCCGCACAAAAAGACAGCCAGCAGGCGCGAAAACAGGCGTTGATCGAGCGGATCGAACATTTGCAGGCGCAGATTGAACAAGGGCGGGAAAAAATGGAGGAAATCCAGCGCAACAAAACCGCCCGCCAGGAGCGCGCACAGGGCTTGGGAAAAGAGATCGAGCAAAAAAACCAGGCGCGCAACAGCTGTGAGCAGCAGACCTCTGTACTGCGGGCAAAGGAGAAGGAGGTCACGGCGCATCGTGAAACAGTGGCGCGTGAACTGGCGAGGCTGGAAGAAAAGAAGGATGCCCTGCAGAACGATTACGATATGGTGATCGCCCGCCTTTGGGATACTTATGAATTGACAAAGAGCCAGGCGCAGGAGTTGGCCGAGCCGGTCCCCAATGCAGGGGAGGCGCAGAAAAGGTTGGCCCTGCTGCGGCAGAAGATCAAGCAGCTCGGGAATGTCAACCTGGGCGCCGTGGAGGAATACCGGGAGGTTTCCCAGCGGTACCAGTTCTTAAAGCAGCAGACCGATGACGCGGAGAAATCCAAAGGGGAACTCACCCGTCTGATCGGGGGGCTGACCCGGGATATGCAGCGGATTTTCAGCGAGAATTTTGAGAAGATATCGCTTTATTTCACGCAGGTGTTCCAGGAACTGTTCGGCGGGGGGCGCGCGCAGCTGATGCTGACCGATCCCGGGGATGTGCTTGCGTCAGGCATTGAAATCTATGCGCAGCCGCCGGGCAAGATCATCAAAAACCTGGCGTCCCTTTCGGGCGGCGAACAGGCGTTTGTTGCGATCGCAATTTATTTTGCGATCCTGAAGGTGCGGCCGTCCCCGTTCTGCCTGCTGGACGAGATCGAGGCGGCGCTGGATGACGTCAATGTGGTGCGGTATGCAAAATATTTGCGGACGCTGTGTAAAAAGACACAATTTATTGCAATTACCCACCGGCGTGGTACAATGGAAGAGGCGGATGTCCTTTATGGGGTGACCATGCAGGAGGAAGGCGTTTCCAAGCTGCTGGAACTCGACGTGGGAGAAATCGAGAGCAAGCTGGGGATCAAATAAGCGGTTTCAGGAGGAAAGTATGGGCTTTTTTGGGAAATTGGCCGATGGGCTGCGCAAAACCAGGGAATCTATGGCCAAAGCGGTGGATGATCTGGTCGGTTCTTTTACAAAGATCGATGAGGAACTGTTTGAAGAATTGGAAGAAACGCTCATTATGTCGGATGTCGGCATTGTGACGGCGCAGAACATCTGCGAAAAACTGCGCGCCAGGGTCAAGCAGGAAGGGATCACCGATGCGGCGCAGGTCAAACGGCTCATCCGTGAAATTATCAAAGAGATGCTGGAAGGCGGGGAAGCGCTCAACCTTTCTACACAGCCGTCGGTTATCCTGGTGATCGGGGTAAACGGGGTCGGGAAGACCACCACGATCGGCAAACTGGCCGCAAACCTCAAAGCGGATGGGAAAAAGGTTTTGCTCGGGGCGGCGGACACCTTCCGGGCGGCGGCGATCGAGCAGTTACAGGTGTGGGCCGACCGCGCCGGGGTCGATATGATCAAGCATGCGGAGGGTTCGGACCCTGCGGCGGTGGTTTACGACACGCTTGCGGCCGGAAAGGCGCGGGGGATGGATGTCATCATCTGCGATACCGCGGGAAGGCTGCATAATAAAAAGAATTTGATGGACGAGCTTTCCAAGATCACGCGGGTCATCCAGCGGGAGTTGCCGGACAGCGCGGTGGAAGTGCTGCTGGTGCTGGACGCCACCACCGGGCAGAATGCGCTCAACCAGGCGCGGCAGTTCCGGGAAGCGGCAGGCATCACCGGTATCATCCTCACCAAGCTGGACGGGACTGCCAGGGGCGGCGTCGTGATCGGAATCCGGGAAGAATTGCAGGTACCGATCAAATATATCGGCGTGGGCGAACAGATCGATGACCTGCGCCCGTTTGACGCGCATGATTTTGTCAGCGCGCTGTTCGGCGTATCCGAGGGGGAAGAAAGTTGATGAAGGTGGTTGCGGCGACCGGCAATCCGGGGAAACTGCGGGAATTTGAACGGATTTTTGCGCCGTTTGGAATCACTGTGGTTTCTCAGAAAGAGGTTTGTCCCGGTCTGGAGATCGAGGAAAATGGCAATACTTTTGCCGAAAACGCATTTTTGAAAGCGGACGGCGTATTCCGAGCCGCAGGAAAAGCTGCAATCGCAGATGATTCCGGGCTTTGCGTGGACGCGCTGGGCGGCAGGCCGGGGGTCTATTCCGCGCGGTACGGCGGGGAAGGGCTGGGTTATGCCGAAAAGATCAACATGCTGCTGGAAGAACTGCGGGATGTGCCGCGGGAAAAGCGGACGGCCCGGTTTGTAGCCCATATTTGCTATATCGATCAAAACGGCCGGCAGATGGATGTGGAGGAAAGCTGCGAAGGCTGGATCGGATATGCGCCTAAGGGAGAACATGGATTCGGTTTCGACCCGGTGTTTATGGTGGGGGACAGGAGTTTCTCAGAATTGGATGATGCAGAAAAGGATGCAATCAGCCATCGCGGCAAAGCGCTGCGGGCATTGGTCGAGCTGCTCCGGAAAAATGACGAGGCTGATCGGTAAAAGGAGAAAAAGAGATGTTAAACAGTAAACAGCGTGCAAAACTCAGAGGGTTTGCAAATACGATGGAAACCATCCTGCAGGTGGGGAAAGGCGGGATTGGCGAACAGCTGGTAAAACAGGTGGACGACGCGCTGACCGCCCGGGAACTGATTAAAATGCGCGTTTTGGAAACGGCGCCCGAACCGGTACGGGAAACCGCGCAGAAATTGGCGGAAGAAACCGGCGCGGATGTGGTGCAGGTGATCGGCACCAGGTTTGTGCTGTACCGCCGGAATGCGGAAAACCCGGTCATCGAGCTGTAAAAATGCGGACGGGGATTTTTGGCGGGACATTTAATCCGGTGCACAATGGGCACCTCAAGCTGGCGTATACCTATCTGGATGCGCTGGCGCTGGACCGGATGCTGGTGATACCGACCCGTATACCGCCGCATAAAAAAGCGGACCATCTGGTTTCAGGGGAAGACCGGCTGGAAATGTGCCGGCGGGCATTCGAATCCGACCGGCGTTTCTGGGTGAGCGATATCGAACTTTGCCGGGAAGGTAAAAGTTACACGGTGAACACCCTGGAGGAACTGCACGGCCGTTTCCCGGACGACGAATTTTATCTGATTATGGGCAGCGATATGTTTTTCACCCTGACCGAATGGTTCCATTGGCAGCGGCTGTTTGAATTGGCAGTGATGTGCGTGGGAGAGCGGGAGCCGGATCTGAATGTGCGCTTGCGGGAGTATGCCGGGCGGCTGGAAAAGCTGGGCGCACGGTGCAGGGTGGTCGATTTGAAGCCGGTGGAGGTTTCATCCACCCAGGTGCGGCAATGTATTGCGGATGGGAAGGATATTTCGGGGCTGGTACCGCCTGGGGTAGCGGGATATATTCTGGAGAAGCGCCTTTATGGGTCAAAAAATCCGCAGTAAAGCGGTGTGCGATATGCAATGACAGTATGAAAGGGTGGCTGTTTTGGAGTATCATATGAAGAAACTGGAAAAACTGGCAAAGGAAACCCTGTCGGAAAAACGGTATCATCACACCCGCTGCGTGGTGGAGCAGGCGCAGAAACTCGCAAAAATCTATGGCTGTGACGAGCAAAAAGCGATGGTCGCCGCGTGGATGCATGACATCTGCAAGGAAATGAAACCGGATGAGCAGTTGCAATGGCTGACAAAGTATGGTATTATTCTTGACAGCATCCAGCGTTCGCAGCCCAAGACATGGCACGGGATGGCGGCATGCGGTTATGTCCAGGAAAAGCTGGGAATCCAGGACAAGGCGATTCTGGACGCCATCCGTTACCATACCACCGCTTGCGGCCATATGAAAACGTTGGACGAGGTAGTCTATCTGGCCGATCTGACCAGCGCCGACCGGGATTACCCGGATATCCAATATATGCGGCAGCTGGCGCAGACAGCGATCAAGCCGGCGATGAAGTATGCGATGCAGTATGCCCTGCGCGACCTGGTGGATCGCGGGCTTGGCATCAGCGAGGACAGCTTTTTGGCATATAATTATTACGCGCAGTTTTAGCCCCTGCGTCCCAAACCGGGTGCAGGGAAGATGTTTGATGAATTTTCTGACGGAGGTGAAGCAATGACATCCAAAGAGATGGCAATGACTGTTGCAAAAATACTGGATGGGAAAAAAGCGATCGATATCCAGGCGATTGAAATCAAGGATCTGAGCACGATCGGGGATTATTTTGTGATTGCGTCCGGTTCTTCCAATTCGCAGGTAAAAGCCCTTTCCGACGCGGTGGAGGAAGCGATGAGCGCGCTCGGGTTTGAACCCCGGCGGATCGAGGGATACCAGTCCGCGATGTGGATCGTGTTGGATTACTATGATGTGATCGTGCATATCTTTTATGAAAAAACCAGGGAGTTTTATGCGTTGGAGCGCCTGTGGGCGGATGCGCCGAGGGTAGAACTGCCTGTTGAAAAGTAAATTTAGCGTGCCGGCCAGGCATTTGATTGGGAGTGTACAACATTGAAGTACGATTTTGCTGCAATTGAAAAAAAGTGGCAGGACATTTGGGATGCGAGGAATGTCTTTGCTGCGTCGGATGATTATTCCAAACCGAAGTATTACGCTTTGGTGGAGTTCCCGTACCCGTCCGGGCAGGGGCTGCACGTAGGGCATCCGCGCTCTTATACCGCATTGGATATCGTAGCGCGTAAACGCCGTTTGCAGGGGTATAATGTGTTGTACCCGATGGGATGGGATGCGTTCGGCCTTCCGACGGAAAATTATGCGATCAAAAACCATATCCATCCGGAAAAGGTGACGCATGACAATGTGCAGCGCTTTAAAAGCCAATTGAAGAGCCTGGGGCTTTCGTTTGACTGGAACCGGGAGATCAACACCACCGACCCGGATTATTACCGGTGGACCCAGTGGATCTTCCTGCAATTGTTCAAAAAAGGGTTGGCATATAAAAAAGAGATGTCGGTCAACTGGTGCACCGGCTGCAAGGTGGTGCTGGCAAATGAAGAGGTCGTGAACGGCGTTTGCGAGCGGTGCGGCAGCCCGGTTGTGCATAAAGTCAAGAGCCAGTGGATGCTCAAAATCACCGAATATGCCCAGCGGTTGATCGACGACTTGGATTTGGTGGATTATATCGACCGGGTGAAGGTGTCCCAGCGCAATTGGATCGGCCGTTCGACCGGCGCGCAGGTGGATTTCGGTACCACCGCCGGGGACAAGCTGACCGTTTTCACCACCCGTCCGGATACCCTTTATGGCGCGACCTATATGGTCATTTCCCCGGAACACCCTTATATCGAAAAATGGGCCGGCCTGATCCAGAATATGGACGCGGTACGCGCCTATCAGGAAGAATCGGCGCGGAAATCGGATTTTGAACGCACCGAGCTTGCCAAAGATAAGACCGGTGTGAAGCTGGAAGGGGTGCGCGGGATCAACCCGGTCAACGATGAGGAAATCCCGATCTTTATTTCGGATTATGTGCTGATGTCTTACGGCACCGGCGCAATCATGGCTGTCCCGGGGCATGATACCCGCGACTGGGATTTTGCCAAGAAATTTGGCCTGCCGATCATCGAAGTGGTCAAGGGCGGGAATGTGGAAGAAGCGGCCTTCACCGATTGCGAAACCGGTGTGATGGTCAATTCCGGCATCCTGGACGGGCTTTCGGTGGAAGAAGCTAAGAAAAAGATCGTCGAGTGGCTGGCCGAACGCGGGAAAGCGGAACCGAAGGTCAATTACAAGCTGCGCGACTGGGTATTTTCCCGCCAGCGTTATTGGGGCGAACCGATCCCGATCATCCACTGCGACCATTGCGGGTATGTGCCGCTGGATGAAAGCGAACTGCCGCTGCGCCTGCCGGAAGTGGACAGCTATGAGCCGACCGATAACGGCGACTCCCCGCTGGCTGCCATGACCGACTGGGTGAATGTCAAATGCCCAAAATGCGGCGCACCGGCCAAACGTGAAACCGATACGATGCCGCAATGGGCCGGTTCTTCCTGGTATTTCCTACGCTACTGCGACCCGCACAACCAGGATGCGCTCGCTTCCAAAGAGGCGCTCAACTACTGGATGCCGGTGGACTGGTATAACGGCGGTATGGAGCATACCACGCTGCATCTGCTTTATTCCCGGTTCTGGCACAAGTTCTTATATGATATCGGCGTGGTCAATACGCCGGAGCCGTATGCCAAACGGACCAGCCATGGCATGATCCTGGGCGAGAACGGCGAAAAGATGAGCAAATCCCGCGGGAATGTAGTCAATCCGGACGATATCATCCGGGAATACGGTGCGGACACGCTGCGTCTGTATGAAATGTTCATCGGGGATTTTGAAAAGGCTGCGCCGTGGTCCCAGAGTTCGATCAAAGGCTGCAAACGCTTCCTGGAACGTATTTACGGGCTGCTGGAAGTTCTCCAGCCGGGCGAGGCATACTCCGAAGCGCTGGAGGGCAGCTTCCATAAGACCGTGCGCAAGGTTTCAGGGGATATTGAAGCGCTCAAGTTCAATACAGCGATCGCCGCCATGATGAGCCTGCTCAATGAGATCAGCGACCATGGGTCGATCAACCATGCAGAAATGAAGACGCTGCTGCTGCTGCTCAACCCGTTTGCCCCCCATCTGACCGAAGAAATGTGGGAGCAGGCGAAGTTCGGCGGGATGGTGACCGAGCAGAAATGGCCGTCGTATGACGAGGAAAAATGCAAGGACGCCCAGATCGAGATCGTTGTGCAGGTGTGCGGGAAGATCAAAGCCCGCATTATGGTAGACGCAGGGTGCAGTGAACAGGAACTGCTGGATGCAGCCAAAGCTGCCCCGTCTGTGCAGGCTGCGCTCAACGGCAAGCAGATCGTCAAAGAGATTGTGGTAAAAGGAAAATTGGTAAATATTGTTGCAAAATAACAAAGAGAAAATTGCCGATTTTTAAATTTTATTTTACTTGTGCAATTTGCTTGACAAGTCAGGCGCAAACAGTGTATAATAATTTTTGTTATCCGTATTTGTGGCGGATATAACTCCGGCCAGTCGGCGTGGGGAGGGAATAAGGAAATGTCAGAAATCAGGATTAAAGACAACGAGTCTTTGGATAGCGCTCTGCGTAGATTCAAACGTTCTTGCGCCCGCTCCGGCGTTCTTGCTGAAGTCCGTAAGAGAGAGCACTATGAAAAGCCGTCGGTAAGACGTAAAAAGAAGTCTGAAGCGGCTCGGAAGCGCAAATTCAAATAATGAAAGAGTGCAAAGGCAGGCAGAGGGTTCATCCTCTGCCTGTTTCATTTATTATCTGCTTGAGGCGCTGCCAGCCACAAACAGGGAAACTGCAGGACAGTGGAAAAGAAAACAGAGGGAAGCATTTTATGGGCATCTTTAAAATCGAAGCAGATCAATTTTCGTGGATCGATGGTTCCAGGGATGAGCCGGATGATTATTGCCTGCATGGGCATGTGACCGTACAGATTGGCAGCCATCAATTGGAGGACTATGGGACGGTCAGCGCGACGGCGCTCTACCTTTTAAAGTCCTTGACAGAGGATAAAGCGATGGATCAGCACACCATTCAGATGATCCCCTGCTGCGGACATTTTTTCCTTCCGAATCAGGAATTGTCAGAGGTGCAGATCATCGGATGTGATACGGGGACCGACTGGGCCATCGTCCATGTTGGGGACCGGATCAGGATCATTTTGGATTCCGGGGATGAGGAATGGGTGGAGTTATCAGATTATAAGGAAGAGGTATTCCGTTTTGCAGACAAAATAGAGGCGTTTTATCAGTCTTGTACGCCTAAAACGATTCCGTCAGACGCATTCGAGCGGGACGGTTATACGGCGTTTTGGAACGAGTGGTACAGACGCCGGGCAAAGGGCTGACAGGGTTTGAGTTCCACGCAAAAATGTGGTATGCTAGTTACAATATGGGTAACAGGGGGATAAGCATGTCCGTTTTAATGCCGAAGCACCGTTTTAAACGGGTGTGGGAGATACAGCCCGAATGGCTGGAAGCGCAGGGGATTACTGCGCTGCTTTTGGATGTGGACAACACCTTGACAACGCATGACAATCCGGTCGTGCCGGATGCGGTGACGCAGTGGATCGCGGATATGAAGCAGGCAGGGGTCGCGCTTTATGTTTTATCCAACAACAAACGGCAGCGGGTGGAGCCGTTTGCCGAAAAATTAGGGCTGGGATGTATCAGCCGGGCTGCAAAGCCGCTCACAGCCGGCGTGCGCCGGGCACAGAAGCGGCTACAGGTGGAAAAGGGACAAATTGGGGTGGTCGGGGATCAGATTTTTACAGATATCCTTTGTGCCAACCTCGCGCATGTTCACTCCATTTTAGTGGAGCCGATGGAAATGGAACCATTCCTGTTTTTTAAATTTAAACGGTTTTTGGAACGGCTGGTACTCAGAAAATGATATGAGGCGATGGGATGAATACAGTGAAAATACGGTTTGGCCCGGCCGGGACTTCCGAAAGCTTTACCAAAATGGGGTTCCGGAAAAATGAACAGGTACCGGGATATTTGGAACAGATGGGGCTCAACGCTTATGAGTACCAGTGCGGGCGCGGGGTGCGTATCTCACAGGAGCAGGCGGAGAAATTTGGCAAGCTTGCGGCGCAGAAAGATGTCCAGTTGAGCGTACATGCGCCTTATTATATTTCCATGTCCAGCCTGGAGGAAGAAAAGCGGGTTAAAAGCGTCGATTATGTGGTGCAGTCGGCGCGCGCTGTTTCTGCAATGGGCGGCGAACGGATTGTGGTGCATACCGGTTCCTGCGGGAAGATCAGCAGATTGGACGCGCTGGAACTGGCGATGGATACCACCCGGAAATGTTTGCAGGCGCTTAAAGAGGAAGGGCTGGAAAAGGTGCGCATCTGCCCGGAAACGATGGGGAAACTCAACCAGCTGGGGACGCTGGAGGAAGTGCTGGAACTTTGCGGGATGGAGGAAAATATGCTGCCCTGTGTGGATTTTGGGCATCTGAATGCGCGCACCTATGGGGAACTGCAAAAGGATGAGGCGGCATTTTCCCGGATTTTTGACCAGATCGAAAACAAGCTGGGACGGGATCGGATGCGCATTATCCATATCCATTTCAGTAAGATCGCATATACAACGCCAGGCGGGGAAAAATGCCATTTAACCTTTGCAGATACGGAATATGGCCCGGAATTTGAACCGTTGGCAGAATTGCTGTTGAAAAAGGGCTGTACGCCAACGATCATATGCGAATCTGCGGGGACGCAGGCGGAAGATGCGGCAAAAATGAAGGAACTTTATCAGGCAGCGGGAGGGAAAACAGAATGAAAAAAATTATGGTAATCCATGGGCCGAACTTGAATATGGTCGGTATCCGGGAACCGGGGATTTATGGAAAAACGGGGATCGATCAGATCAATGATGAGATTTTAGCATATGCAAAGGGATTGGGGATGTCCTGCGAGATTTTCCATTCCAACCATGAAGGGGAAATCGTGGATAAAATCCAGCAGGCCCGGGGCGTATTTGACGGGATCGTACTGAATGCGGGGGCATATACCCATTACAGCATCGCCATCCGCGACGCCATTGCGGCGATTGATACGCCGGTGATCGAGGTGCATCTTTCCAATGTGCATGCCAGGGAGGAATTCCGGCATGTATCGGTAATTGCACCGGTTTGCAAAGGCGGGATTTACGGGTTTGGCAAATCGGTTTACCTGCTGGCATTGGACGCATTTGCAAAGATGGATTGAGGTGTAAAAAAAATGGAAAACAGGATACAGCAGCTGGCCGCCGGTTTGCCGGACGGGATCGACGGCGTACTGATTACCAGCGAACCCAACCGGCAGTATTTTACCGGGATGCATTCCTCGGCCGGGACAGTATTGGTTTTTAAAAATGGGGCTGCCTATTTTTTCATTGACTCCCGGTATGTGGAACGGGCGCGGCAGCTGGCTTCGGGATATGAGGTCATTTTGCAAAAAGAGCTGTATGCCCAGCTGGCTGAAAAAATACGGGAACACCAGGCGGGGAAAATCGCCATTGAGAGCGAAGCGGTGACGGTATCCGAATATATGCGGATGAAAAACCGGCTGCAGGGGATACATCTGGTGATGGAGGAGCGGGTGAACGCGCAAATCCGCCGGATGCGCATGCTCAAATCCGCAGAAGAAATTGCAGCAATCAAGGCAGCGCAGCAGTTGACAGAGGAAGCGTTCGCGCATATCTGCGGCTACATCAAAGCCGGGATGACCGACCGGCAGATCGCAGGGGAACTGCTGGATTACACCTACCGGCATGGGTCAGAGCGGCCGGCTTTCGATTATATCGTCGTTTCCGGCAAACATTCCTCGATGCCGCACGGCGTGCCAACGGATAAAATCGTTGAGCCGGGGGATTTTATTACAATGGATTACGGGTGCGTCGTGGATGGGTACTGTTCAGATATGACCCGTACAGTGGCAGTCGGGCAGGTCAGCCGGGAACAGGAAGAAATTTACCAGATCGTCCTGCAGGCCCAGCAGGCTGCCATCCAGGCCGTCCACGGCGGCGCCAGATGCGCCCAGGTGGACCAGGCAGCCCGGGATATCATTGCAGGCAGGGGATACGGGGACTGCTTTGGCCACAGCACCGGGCATTCGCTGGGGCTCGAAATCCATGAACTGCCAACCTTTTCCCCGCGGGATTTTTCAGTCTGTGAGCCTGGAATGGTGATCACAGTGGAACCGGGGATTTATCTGGAAGGGAAATTTGGGGTGCGCATCGAGGATATGGTCCTGGTGACGGAAGCCGGATGCGAAAATCTGACCGCCGCCCCCAAGAATTTGCTCTGCCTTTAAACGGAAATATATAAAAAAGGCTTGCATTATTCGCAGTTTTGCTATAATATAAGAGTGTTAATCTGAATGGTATAGTATCGCGTCATGGATGTTTTGAGTGATATGACACCAGGAGTTTCTTTGGAGGTAAATATATGATTTCAGCCGGTGATTTCAGAAATGGCGTTACGTTCGAGATGGATGGAAACGTCGTCCAGATTATTGAGTTCCAGCATGTAAAACCTGGCAAAGGCGCGGCGTTTGTCAGAACAAAGATCAGAAACGTGATTTCTGGGGCTGTGACCGAGAAAACGTTCAATCCTACCGATAAATTCCCGACCGCCTATGTGGAGCGGAAGGATATGCAGTATCTCTATAACGATGGGGATCTGTATTATTTCATGGATAATGAAACCTATGAAAATATTCCGATCTCCAAATCCACGTTGAGCGATAACTTCAAATTTGTGAAGGAAAATATGGACTGCAAGGTGCTTTCCTATAAAGGGAATGTGTTTGGGGTCGAGCCGCCGTTCTTTGTAGAACTGGAAGTCACTCAGACCGATCCCGGCTTCAAAGGCGATACCGCCACCAACGCCACCAAACCTGCCGTCCTGGAAACGGGCGCAGAGATCAAGGTGCCGCTGTTCATTGAAGAGGGCGACCACATCAAAGTGGATACCCGCACAGGAGAATATATGGAGCGCGCGTAATCATCCGCCGCGATCTGTATAAAAAGGGAGGTTTAATTATGACGATCACAGAACGTGCCGCTTATATCAAGGGCCTGGCAGAAGGGTTGGGGATCAATGACTCCACCAACGAAGGAAAGATCATCAAGGCTTTGATCGAAGCGATCGACGATATGGCGCTCACGATCTCCGATCTGGAAGCGGAGCTGGACGAGCTCAGTGAACAGGTGGAAACGATCGATGAGGATTTGGGAAGCCTCGAAGAAGATTATTACGATCTTGATGATGAAGAGCCTGCGCATCACCACCATTGCAGCTGTGGGGATGAAGAAGGGTTGGACGAGGATCTTTATGAGGTCTGCTGCCCGACCTGCGGGGATATTGTCTGCATCGATTCTGATATGTTGGAAGAAGGGCAGACTACCTGCCCGAATTGCGGCGAACTGCTGGAGTTCGACCTCGAAGAGGACGAAGATAGCTGCGGCTGCGATGAAAAGGGCTGCGGTGCTGAAGAGAAAGAATAAGGGACAGCTATGCCCCTTAAAAACACCCCGCTCTTTTGCGGGGTGTTTTGTCATTACAATGTTAGTTTTTTGACAATAAGTATCCCGCTTTGGCGCCACATGATATTGAATGAGGTTTAGATTTGTTTTTTCAGAAGCGTTTGGGTTTGGCGGCGATGATGGCTGCCGTTTTGCTGTGTATGCCCATAGCCGGCTGCGCCCAAGAGGGCGGACAGCCGCAGGGGACAGCGGATGAAACGCCGTTGACCGGCGTGGCTTACATGATGGATACCGTTGTGGAATATAAGCTTTATGGGGAAAAAGCCGAAGAAGCACGGGATGCCTTTTTGGAATACCTCGGGCAATTCGAGCAGCGGATTTCCCGGTATCTGGAGGATTCGGAAATTTCCCGCATCAATCAGTCGGCGGGGGAAGAGACGTTTATACCGGTTTCAGAGGACACCTTCGCGCTGCTGGCCCGCAGCGTTGGCTTTTCGACCCAATCGGACGGGGTGTTCGATATCACGATCGCCCCGCTGACCGAAAGCTGGAATGTGGTCGCGGAAGACCCCAAAATCCCACCAGATGAGGAGATCCAATCCCTGCTGGAATTGGTGGATTACCGAGACATCCAGCTGGATGCGCAGCATCAGTCGGTGCGGCTGGCGCGGGAGGGACAGAAAATCGATCTCGGCGGGGTGGCCAAAGGGTTTGCATGCAGCCAGCTGCGGCAGATCGGGGAAAAAATCGGGCTAACTTCCGGGTATGTGTCCATCGGTGGGAATATTATGGTCATCGGGGAAAAGCCGGACGGCACCCCATTCAAATTCGGCGTGCGCGACCCGCGGGGGAGTGCAAACGATTATATCGCAGTCATGATCCTGCCCAATTCCACCATGGCGACCTCGGGCGATTATGAGCGCTATTTCATCCAGGACGGCGTCCGTTACCACCATATCCTGGACCCTGCAACGGGCTATCCGGCGCAGACCGACCTGCTGTCGGTTTCGGTCGTGTCCGAGGATGGGGCATATGCGGACTATATGTCCACCTATCTTTTTATCAAAGGCAAGGAATATGTTTTGGCGCATTTGAATGAGTTTGAAAATTGCGGTTTTATCGCAATCGACCAGGATAAAAATGTATATGTTTCGGACAATCTGCTTGACCAGATGGAACCTTCGGACGCAACAGGGCAGTATCATTTCGAGGTGCCTGCATGAGGTACCGGGCGGTTCGGGTCGCAAGGATGGGGCTTTTATTTGCTCTTTCGATCGCACTGAGTTTCCTGGAAGCGCAGGTTTCCGGGCTGGTGCCGGTCCCAGGGATCAAGATCGGGTTATCCAATATCGCTACGATGTACTGCCTGTTTTGTCTTGGCAAACGGGAGGCATACCTACTGGCGGGATTAAAGGGCTTTTTTACCCTGCTTGTCCGGGGGGCGGTCGGCGCGGCGATGAGTTTTTTTGGCGGGATTACGGCGGTGACGGCGATGCTGCTGCTCAAAAAAGCTGGAAAAGGGAATTTCAGCTACGGCTTTTTGAGTATTGCCGGAGGCGTCTTCCATAATATCGGACAGCTTGTGGTTGCAAGCCTTGTCCTGAAAAGTTCATCTGTTTTTTATTATCTGCCGATACTGATGATATCGGGGGTGGCAATGGGATGCCTAACCGGTTTCCTTTTGCAGCGGCTGATGCCGCGCTTCAAACGTATCTTCTTTTAGGGCCTTTGAATCCCTATGCCGTGTCCGGATGCAGGAGGAAGGGCCGTGAAATGACGATAATCAGCAAAACTGTAAATCTCAGAGGAGGAAAAAGGGAAATGAGTTTTTTACAGCAAAAGACCCTGAGCGGTGCGAGAGTCAAGCACTTCAAAAACACAGAAAACTGTGCCAGCGTTGAGATCCCGCTCCCAAAAGAAGTTTGCATCTCCATGTCCCAGCATATGGGGCCGCCGTGCAAACCAACTGTGGCCAAAGGCGACAGTGTAAAAGTAGGGACCTTGATCGGCGACAGCGACGCTTTTTTGAGCGCACCGATCCATTCGAGCGTTTCCGGGACAGTGAAGGATGTCACTGAACTGGTCACCTCAAACGGCGCCAGGACGCAGGTCGTCATCATCGAAACGGACGGCGAACAGGCTGTGGAAGAAGGTATCCAGCCGCCGGTCGTTAGCAACCATCCGGAATTTGTCAAAGCCATCCGGGCTTCCGGCCTGGTAGGTTTGGGTGGCGCGGGCTTCCCGACCCATATCAAGATGAACCCGAAAAACCTTTCGGAAGTGGATACGCTGGTCGTAAACGCTGCGGAATGTGAACCCTACATAACTTCCGACTACCGCACAATCGTTGAGCGGTCACAGGACATCCTGGACGGTATCGAGGCGATCAAGAAATATGTCGGTATTTCCCAGGTAAAGATCGCGGTGGAAAACAATAAACCCCAGGCGATCGAATTGCTGCGCCGCTTGACCGCTGAAGACCCGTCGATCGAGGTTTGCAGCTTGCGGTCGATCTATCCGAAGGGCGCGGAAAAAGTTACGACCTATGAAACGACCGGCCGTGTGATCCAGGAGGGCATGCTGCCTTCCGATGTGGGCGTCATTGTGGAAAATGTCACCACGACGGCCTTTATCGGCCAGTATATGCGCACCGGTATGCCTCTGGTGAGCAAATGCCTTACAGTGGATGGGGATGCGATCGCTGAACCGAAAAATGTGATCGTACCGGTGGGCACCCACTATGCTGATCTGGTCGCCTTCTGCGGCGGATATAAAAAACCGCCGAAAAAGATGCTGATGGGCGGGCCGATGATGGGGATCGCCGTTTTTGACGACGCATATCCGGTTTTGAAGAATAATAATGCCCTGTTGGTATTCAGTGCAGAAAAGGTATATGTTTCGGAAGAGCACGCTTGCATCCGCTGCGGCAGATGCATGAGCGCCTGCCCGTACCAACTGATGCCCCGTCAGATCGAGGTGGCGGCAAAGAATAACGATATTGAGAAACTCAAAAAGCTCAAAGTCATGCTCTGCATGGAGTGCGGCTGCTGTTCTTATGTTTGCCCCGCAAAACGCAATCTGACCTTCTCAAATAAGTTGGCGAAACAGCAGCTGCGCGCTGCCACTGCGAAAAAGTAAGATAGGAGGGCTTATAGTTGGCTACAAATGTAACAGAAAACCAGGCGGCGGTTGCTGAAAAGTTAATGATTACACCGTCCCCGCATGTCAAGGATTCCATCGATACAAAGCAGATCATGCTGACGGTGGTAGCAGCTTTGATCCCGGCAATGCTTGCTGCGATTTATTATTTTGGGTTCCGCACCTTGATTATGACTGCGGTCAGCGCGGCAGCCTGCGTCGTTTTTGAGTATCTTTTCAACATGGTTACCAAGCGTGAACAGAGCATCGGCGATTGCTCCGCGATTGTCACCGGTGTGATCCTTGCGTTCAACGTACCTGTCACGCTCCCGATCTGGATGCTGATCTTCGGCGATTTTATAGCGATCGTTGTGGTAAAATGCCTGTTTGGCGGCATCGGCTGCAACTTTGCAAACCCGGCCGCTACAGCGCGTATCTTCCTGTTGGTTTCCTTTGCAGGGCAGATGACCCACTGGATCGCTCCGCACAGTGCGATCGATTCGGTGGCGACGGCTACCCCGCTGAGCATCATCGCTTCCGGCGAGGGCACCCTTCCTTCTGTGATGGATATGCTGCTCGGCAACCGCGGCGGGTCTATGGGTGAAACCTGCGCGCTCGCGCTGATTATCGGCGGCGTATTCCTGATCTGGAAAGGGATCATTTATTGGCAGATCCCGGTCAGTGTCATTGCAAGTGTCTTTGTTTTTGCGCTGCTTTTTGGCGAAAACCCGGTTTATGCGATCCTGAGCGGCGGCGTGATGATCGGCGCGTTCTTTATGGCGACCGATTATTCCACCAGCCCGGTCACCGGCAAAGGGAAGATCGTCTTTGGGATCGGCATCGGCTTCATTACCATGGTCATCCGCACCTTCTGCAACTATCCGGAAGGTATGTCGTTTGCCATCCTGCTGATGAACATCCTGACCCCGCATATTGACAGCCTGACCATCAATAAGCCGTTTGGCGCAGTCTTTGAGAACAAGTCCAAAAAGGAGGGCGCCTGATCATGAAGTTAGCAAAACCGATTATTGTGTTGACCCTGATCTGCCTGATCTCTTCGGCGTTGCTGGGTTTGACTTATGAGAAGACGAAGGATATCATCGCCGCTGCTGAACTGCAGGCGACCAATGATGCGATGGCGGAAGTGCTGCCCGGATCGAGCGGCGATTTTGAGCAGCTGGATGCCGGTATGGAAAATGTCCTGATGGCGGCCAAAGACAATGGCGGCGCCGGCTATGTTTTCCAGGTGGAAGACAGCGGATATGGCGGCGCGTATGTCGTTATGGTCGGTATGGACAATGAAGGAACCATCACTGGCGCCAAACTGTTGGAACACAATGAAACGCCTGGCCTGGGCGCCAAGACGGAAGGCGCTGATTTTACCAGCCAGTTTATCGGTAAAAATCAGAGCAGCGCGGCGGATGTTGATATGATCACTGGCGCCACCATTTCGTCAAGTGCCTTTATCCGTTGCGTTGAAGCTGCCTGTGAAGCGTTCAACGCTGTGCAGTAAGGGGGAGGGGATCGTATGAGCAATCCAAAGACAAATTACCTGAAGGTATTGACAAACGGTATCCTCAAAGAGAACCCGACTTTGGTTCTGATTTTGGGTACCTGCCCGACGCTGGCTGTTACGACCATGGCGGTGAACGGCATTGGTATGGGCGTTGCAGCAATGGCAGTTTTGATTGGGTCGAACATCGTTATTTCGCTGCTGAAGAAAATTATCCCGGACAGCGTGCGCATCCCGTGCTATATCGTTGTCATTGCAGCGTTCGTTACCATCGTCCAGTTCCTTGTAAAAGCGTATGTGCCGGTCCTGGACAGCGCGCTCGGCGTTTACCTGCCGCTGATCGTTGTAAACTGCATCATCCTGGGCCGTGCAGAAATGTTTGCGAATAAAAATAATGTCGTGGCTTCCGCTCTGGACGGTGTCGGCATGGGTATCGGCTTTACCATCGCGCTGTTTTGCATGGGGACCATCCGCGAACTGGCCGGCAACGGCACCTGGATGTCCGGCGCCGCTTGGCTCGGGATCGCCAATGGAATCAACTTGCACTGGGACAGCCCGATCATCGTTTTCCTGCTGGCTCCCGGCGGCTTCCTGGTATTTGGGTTCCTGATCGCAGCGGTCAACTATCTGACCAAAGGCAAAGCCATCAAGAAGAAAGAATTTGGATGTGCCGGCTGCCTTGCTGCATCCGCATGCTCTGCCGCTCAGAAGGGAGGCTGTAACGAATGAAAGAATTTGCAATCATTCTGATCAGCGCAGTTTTAGTCAATAACTATGTTCTTTCCAAATTCCTTGGCATCTGCCCGTTTTTGGGAGTCAGCAAAAAGCTGGATTCAGCGTTTGGCATGAGCGTTGCGGTCACCTTTGTTATGGCGCTGGCCACTGCGGCAACCTGGCCGATCTACATGTACATCCTGGTCCCGAAGGATTTGTCCTATCTGCAGACGATCGTATTCATCCTGATTATTGCTGCGTTGGTACAGTTTATCGAGATCGCGCTGAAAAAATATATCCCGTCGTTGCATGCTGCGCTGGGTATTTATCTGCCGCTGATTACGACCAACTGCGCCGTGCTGGGCGTTACCATCCTGAACCTGGATGAAGGGTACAATTTTGTGGAGTCGATGGTCAACTCGATCGGTTCCGGCCTTGGCTTTATGCTGGCAATGGTCCTGTTCTCGGGCGTACGTTCCCGTGTGGATGCTTCTACGGATAAAATCCCGAAGGCTTACCAGGGCATCCCCATCACCCTGACGGCTGCTGCGATCTGCTCGGTCAGCTTTATGGGCTTCACCGGTATCGTAGACGGTCTGTTCCATTAAGAGGAGGGGAAAAGAATGTTAATGCCTGTCATTATTGTTGGCTCGATCGGCCTGATCTGCTCGGTAATCCTGGTCATCGCTGCAAAGGTCATGGCGTTGCCTGCCGACGAATTGTTTGATAAGATCCGCGCAGAACTGCCGGGCGCCAACTGTGGCGCTTGCGGTTATGCTGGATGTGATGAGTATGCAAAAGCAGTTGCGCATGAGGGCGCAAAAACCAATCTGTGCGTACCGGGCGCTGCTTCAGTGGCGGCAAAGGTCAGTGAAGCGATGGGCGTTGCGGCGGAAGAGGTAAAGGCGCAGTATGCGGTGGTCCGTTGCTCGGGCAACTGCTATGCGACCGACAGCATCATGGATTACCAGGGCAAACAGAGCTGTGCTGCATGCAACTTCTTCTATCAGGGCAAGGGCAGCTGCTCGCATGGCTGCCTGGGTTACGGCGATTGTGTTGCGGCCTGCCAATACGGCGCGCTTTCGATCGTCAACGGCATTGCGGTGGTGGATAAGTCGGTGTGCGTTGGCTGTGGTATGTGCGCGAAAGCTTGCCCGAACCATCTGATCGCAATTATCCCTGCGACCAGTACCGTCTTTGTCGGGTGCAGTTCGCATGATAAGGGCGCATTTACCCGCAAAGTCTGCAAAAACGGATGCATCGACTGCAAAAAGTGCGAACGCACCTGGGAAAACGGCGCGATCACCGTTACCGACAACCTTGCTGCGATCGATCCGGAGAAATGTATCAACTGCGGCAAATGCGTGGAAGCTTGCCCGACCGGCGCAATCGTGACCTGCGAATCCCGCTGCGAAGCGGTTGGCAAAGGCGCATAAGTCTAAATGCAGTTATCTGCATTGCTGGTTCGCTTTTTCCAATGAACTGTTTGAATCCCCCTCCCGTATGGCACAACCATACGGGAGGGGGATTTTTGATATGCGGGTGGCGCATGACGGGCATTATGATGTACTGGGGAAGGTAAAGCAGAGCCTGCGAAGCCTTGAAAGACGCGGCTTTTTCTGGTATGATAAGGGGTAGTCTGAGCGGCTGTTAAGGGAAGGATGTATAAGTTGAGGAACGTCAAAAAAGATTTGGAACGGGTATTGTTGCAGGTGCAGAAACCAGCCCGTTATACCGGTGGCGAGATTGGCAGCATCGTCAAGGATGCAAGCAAAGTGGATGTACGGTTTGCATTTTGTTTCCCGGATGTTTATGAGGTCGGGATGTCGCATTTGGGAATGAAAATCCTGTACGCGATGCAGAATGCCCGGGAGGATTGCTGGTGTGAACGGGTCTTTGCACCGGATGCCGATATGGAAGCGATCATGCGGGAAAAGGGTATCCCGCTGTATGGGCTGGAAAGCCTGGATGCGATCGCTGATTTTGATATCATTGGGTTTACCTTGCAGTATGAGATGAGTTTTACTGCGATTTTAAATATGCTCGATCTGGCTGGGTTGGATATCCATGCGGCAAACAGGAAAAATTTGTGGCCGATCGTTGTGGCGGGGGGGCCTTGCGCCTGCAACCCGGAGCCGATTGCCGATTTTATCGACCTGTTTTTGCTGGGCGAGGGGGAAGAACTGAATCTTGAGCTGATCGACCTGTATAAATCCTGTAAGCTGGCCGGGGAAAGCAAGGCGTCTTTTTTGCGAAAGGCAGCGCAGATTGAAGGGGTGTATGTGCCATCCTTATATGAAGTCAGCTACCATGACGATGGGACCATCCGATCGGTGCTCCCAAAAGATGGTGCGCCGGGGGTGGTGCATAAGCGGATCGTGAAGGATTTGGACAAGGTGTTTTATCCGGAGCAGTTTGTTGTACCGTTCACCCAGGCGGTGCATGATCGGGCGATGGTGGAGGTGCTGCGCGGCTGTATCCGGGGATGCCGGTTTTGCCAGGCCGGGTTCATTTACCGCCCGTTCCGGGAAAAGCATGGCGATACGGTCAATAAAAATGCGAAAGCGCTCTGTGACAATACCGGATATGACGAGGTTTCGTTGACTTCGCTTTCCACAAGCGATTTTTCAGAGTTGGAGCCGCTGCTCAATGAGATGCTCGCCTGGACTGAGCCGGATGCGGTCAATATTGCGCTGCCATCCCTCCGGGTGGATAATTTTTCCAAGGAATTAATGGAGCGGGTGGCGGCAGTGCGCAAATCCTCGCTGACCTTTGCGCCGGAAGCGGGTACCCAGCGCATGCGGGATGTCATCAATAAAAATGTCACCGAAGAAGAGGTGCTGCATACCTGCCAGACGGCGTTTGAAGGCGGATATACCAGTGTGAAGCTATACTTTATGCTGGGGCTGCCGACCGAACAGGATGAAGACGTGGCAGGGATCATCCATCTGGCGCAGAAGGTGGTGGACTTGTTCTACCATCTGCCCAATAAACCGAAGGGCAAGGGGGTCAATGTGACTGTTTCTGTGGCTTGCTTTGTCCCCAAACCCTTTACCCCGTTTGAATTTGAACCGCAGGACACCATGGAGGAATTGAACCGTAAGCAAAAAATCCTGTTGGAAACGGTGTCTTCCAAAAAGATCAGTGTCAAATACCATGACAGCCCAACCAGTTTTTTGGAGGCAGCATTGGCAAGAGGCGACCGCCGGATGTGCCCGTTGGTGGAATATGCCTGGCAGGCCGGCTCCAAACTGGACGGCTGGAATGATTATTTCCGGGCGGAACGTTGGTATGAGGGGGCAAAAGCCTGCGGCCTGGATTTGGCATTTTATGCCAACCGCAGAAGGGCATACGACGAGGTGATGCCGTGGGATCACCTGGATTATGGGGTGAGCAAAGCTTTCCTGATCCGGGAAAACCAGTTGGCGCACAGGGATACAACGACGCCAAACTGCCGGCAAAAATGCGCAGGATGCGGTGCAAACGGTTTATTGGGGAGGGCTTGTTTTGGCTGAGTTGTTTCACACGACCGTCCGGGTTTTCTTCCGAAAGGAAGGGCGGATCAAATATATTTCCCATCTGGATATTGTGCGCTGTGTTTCCCGTGCGCTCAAGCGCTCCAAACTGCCGGTATGGCATACGCTGGGTTTTAACCCGCACATCTATATCACCTTTGCTTTGCCGCTGGCGCTGGGATATGAGAGCACTTGTGAATCAATGGATTTCCGGTTGACCGAAGAGCTGCCGATGGAAACGGTCGTCAGCCGGTTGAACGAGGTGTTCCCGGAAGGGCTGACGGCATATGCGGCAGCGCCAGCAGTACAAAAGCCGGAAGAGATCGCGTGGGCGGATTATGAGATTACCCAGGAATTTGACCGGTTTGATGGGGACGAGGTGGCTGCCGCGCTGGAAAAATGGTGCGGGCGCAGCGAGATCCCGGTTCGGAAAAAAGGCAAAAAAGGGGAACGGGTAATCGATGCGGCGCCGCATTTCCAGATACAGAAGGTCGAAGCGCAAGGGAATTCGCTGCATTTTGATATGCGTGCGGCAGCCGGCAGTACACTGAATATCAATCCAACCCTTCTCCTGGATGCTTTTGCAGAGGAAACCGGTTTCCGGGCGGATTGGATGCGGGTGGTGCGGACTGCCATCCTCACAAAGAAACTGAAAAATTTTAAATAAACGGGATAACAGGAGGTCGTATTTATGGTCATCAGAGCATCTGAGCAGCAGGTCACAGTCAAGGAACGTATGCGGGAAGGCAATGGAAAAGTAGAACTGAGGGCGCTTTTGCAGCCGGAACAGTTCTGCGGGCATGGAAGGTTATTCAGTATCATCACCCTGGAACCGGGCTGTTCGATTGGCTGGCATGTGCATGAAGGGGAAAGCGAAACCTTTTATATCCTGCAGGGGACAGGGAAACTCAATGACAACGGGCAGGAGGTCATACTGAACCCAGGGGATTGTTCTTATACGGCAAGCGGGGAGGGCCACAGCATTGAAAATATTGGCCAGGATACGCTGAAAATAGTCGCATTGATCGTAAACGCATGAAATTGTTATGGAAAAGAGGATGGGAGGCAGCCCGCAGGCTGCCTCCCATCCTCTTTACGGAGAAAAAACACTATATGTGTATTAGGAGATTGGACATTATTTAACTGGTTGCCCCATCGTGATCCATAATCAGCACCACGATAAGGTCCTGTACACTGATATTCTGTGTGGCCCAAATGCCGCTGTCCAGCTGCCAGAGCGCTTTAGAGGTCGCATGTGTTTTCAGCGCATCCTGCACATCCACACCGCGTTCTTTGGCTTCCTCCAGCAGATAGCCGTCTACGATACCGCCGGTCAGCGTATGGCAGCCCTGGTTCCAGGCATCTTCATCAAAGCGTCCGCCCGGCCCATCGGTACCGTCGGTATCGGCAGTGGCAATCACGATACGTTTGCTCCCGAACAGGACAGTGGAGGCAGCGAGTGCAAATTCCTGGTTGCGTCCGCCGATCCCGCCCTCCTTGCCAACTGTCACCACCAATTCACCGGTGAGAACCAAGGCGCAAGGGGCTTTAAACGGGGTTTCATAGTTTTCAACCGTTGTAGCGATCCGGCCTACCAGAGCGCCTGCAACTGAAGCTTCCACAAATGTCTTACGGGTGAGCAGATGGGCAGGATATCCAAGTTCTTCCGCCTTCTGCATGGCTACCGGCACAAAATTCATGTGGGTAGGCATGATCCCGTAGATGCGGCAATCCATCTGTTCAAATTCCTCTTTGCGCAGCACATCCCGTTCCGGATGCGGCTGGGACAGATATTTCCGAATCGATTCAGAAACCAAATCCCAGGAATCGCTGTCCTTGAGGATTTTTATGGCGTCCTCTGCGCTGCTCATATCCGGCAGGAAATGCAGCCACATGTTCGATTGGGTCATGGCGCGATAGCCGCGGTCACCAAACGAGTTGACTTCATTGATATCGATCGCCTGGATATGGATCATTTTCGCGGGACGCAGCAGGCGGGTGATGCGCCCGCCTTTGAGCTGGTCAAGCTGGTTGCGGATGATGCTGACCTTGCTGGTCGGCAGTCCTCTGACAATCTGGGTGATACGCACCATTTCCATGACTTCCGGCAGGGAAACTTCCGGTACCGGCAGTGTGAGCAGGGAAGAGATGCCGTTGCCGGCAACGGTAAAGACCAGGTCACGTTCGGTCAGATGCGCCGCTTCGATCGATGCGATGATCCGTTTGCAGCCCTCCACGCAGCCTTCATCCGGCAGCGGATGCCCGCCCCAGGCGACCTGCACCTTATCGAGGATCAATTCATCGCCATATTTTACAACGACCTGGCCGCCAACAAGGTAATCTCCCAGGATTTCTTCCAATGCCTTTACCACCCGCTGGATCCCTTTGCCTGCACCGAAAACAAAGATGCGGTCGATATCTTTGGAAAGGTCGTACACATCTTCGCCGGTGCGGGGGGATCCGGTGGGTTCAAAATCAGGATAACCGATGTGCAGTTTGCCGTCTTCAATATGCAGCAGTTTAAGGGTATTGTAATACGGGTCAGAGGCTTGCAGGCCGGCTTCCATAATCTCAGCGATCAGCTTCCGGCCTTCTACATTCCCATGTGAGGTCAAATTTTCCAGGTTTTTGATCCGCATAGCATTTTACTCCTTCCCCAAATCTCAGCGAAGCTGGAACCGACGGCCGCGGATTCCGCGTTTCCCAGGGAAACGTGCGCGCCCGCCCAGTTCGCTTTCAATTTCCAGCAGACGGTTGCATCCGAAGTAAAGGCCCATATTTTGTGCAGTGGAACAATTGAAGCCAACTGCATAATCGCAGCTTGCCCAGCCTTCCCCGCGCTCGGCGCCGCCGTAAAGGCCAAAGCCGTGCTCGTACGCATATTGAGCAACCTGGGAAGCTTCGGTGATGGTGCCGACCTGGGCGACATCGATCCGGACTGCATTGCCTGCACCAAGTGCGATGCCTTGTTTCAGGCGTTCCAGGTTGCAGGCATACAGGTCGTCGCCAAGGATTTGGATATCAGTTTTGCGGGTAATTTCAGCAAACCCTTCAAAATCCTGGTCATGCAGCGGGTCCTCGATGATGACGAACGGGTATTCAGAAGCCATTTTTACCGCAAGGTCGATCATTTCTGCGCGGGATTTCGGGCTTTCCGAGAAGAGCCCCTCATATTGGTTGGTGCGGGGATTATAAAAACCGGATGCTGCCATGTCAATATGCAGGCCGATTTTCCCTTCAAATCCGGATTCTTTGATGATATCACGCATCATATCCCACAACTGGTAATCGTCGCGCAGTTTCCCTTTCGGGATCGCGATACCAGTGGTATAGGTCATCTTGACCCCGAGAAAATCACGCAGGTAGTCTTCCCAATTCATCAGCACTTCCCAAAGGGCGTTGGCTGCTTCATGATAAGTGGGGAAATCGTAAGCAACGAAATAGTAATTTGGTTGATAGCCCACGCACATGACATCTTTATACCTGGTACTGCCGGAAGCTCCAAGATAAGCGGGGAGAGGCATAGTAAATGCCCGTACGCCGCCCAGCTGCTGATAAAGCGGAATCCCTTTGGATGCTGCGGCAGCTTTCAGGACTGCGCAGGATACGGCAGCAGTCGTATTCGCTCCGATGGTAGATTTATCCAGGGTCAAAAGCAGGCTGTCACATTCGGTTTGTTCGGAGGCATCCTGCCCAATAAGCAGGGGAGCGATCACATTGCGGATATTCTCAGCCGCACGCGAAACCCCCATGCCGTCAAAAGCGGTACCGCCGTCATAGAGATAGGGCGCTTCGTTTGTACCGACAGAAAGGCCGCAAGAGCAAGCGCCTTGCCCGATAGAGCCGTCAGCTGTTTCAACAGTGGCAATCACAGAGGTGAGTCCATTATCTGAGAAACCTTCCATTGCGTGGACAGCGGTAATGATACTACCTTTCATTTCGAACTCTCCTCCTTTTGCTGCGTCTGGAACCGTTTGCCTTTAATGCCCTGGCGTCCGGCAAATTTTGCACGCGACCCCAGCTCTTTTTCGATTTCAAGGAAACGGTTGCCCGGTGTACCGAGGCAGCTTTCGCGGATGGTACCCGCATTGATACCGACACTATAATCGCAGATATCCGTATTTTCACCGCGGCTGGAGCAGGGCATAACCCCATATCCATTTTCATAGGCAAGCTGGATCATTTCCAGGGATTCGGTGATGCTGCCGATCTGGTTGACTTTCAGAAGCACGCAGTTGGCAGCGCCAAGTTTTACGCCATGCTCCACACGAGTCGGATTGGTTGTGAACTGGTCATCGCCGACGATCTGGATATCGCAGTTCTGGACCAGATAGGCGGGGCCCTCAAAGTCGTCCTCATAAAGCGGATCCTCAATGGTCACAAACGGGTATTTTGTGGCCATATTTAAGATCATAGCGATCTGCTCATCGCGGTCGCGCTTACCTTCTTCAAAAAGCCCTTCATAAATGCCGGTGTCTTTATGATAGAAGGAATCGGAGGCCACGTCAACCTGGATACCCACCTTATTCTCATAATTCAGGCGGCAGATGGTTTCGGTGAGCATATCCCAGAGAACCATGTCGCTTTCCACCATACCCGGAGCGATCGGGCAGAACCCACCGGAAGTGTATCCCGGGGAAACATTTGCCGGGCGTACGCCAAAGGTTTTCTTAACATATGTCTGCCAGGCATATACCACTTCCCAAAGCGCATTGGAAGCTTCCGAGAAGGTATCAAACCCATAAGAAATGAAAGAATAGGTCGGTTTGCTGCCGGCGTGGCGTCCGGTGCCATAACGGTTGCTGCCGCCGATGCAGCCGTAAGCCGCACAGGGGAGGGTAACGGCACGGGCGCCGCCAATATGCTGATAAAGCGGGATACCCAGCGCATTGGCCGCTGCTTTGAGGACTGCGGCAGAAACTGCTGCAACGGCATTGCCGCCTAAACGAAGTTTTGCGTCCGGCCCGCCCAGATTCAGGATTACATGGTCCACTTCCACCTGATTAGCGGCATCCATACCAATGATGGCAGGGGCGATCTGCTGCTTTACGTTTTCCACTGCATGCTGGACCCCCATACCCCTCCATTCGGTACCACCATCATAAGCAAAAGCCACTTCATGCGTACCAATGGATATACCAGCTGTGCATTGTACAACGCCGACCGCTCCGTTTTCGGTGACGACAGTTGCTTCAATTGCCGGGTGTCCACGCCCGGAAAAGACCTGCCGCGCAGAAACTGAGCGGATGATTGAGCCTTTCATTTGAAATCACGCTCCTAAAAATCTTTTAATATGCTTCAACGGTTTAGAACAAATTTCCGTTGATATCAAATACAAGGTCATGGAAGGGTTCCAGCAATTCCACATGGTTATTATTGATGGCTTCTTTTGCCAGCCCTTGAGAAATTTCAATTTCCTCCAGGTGCAGGGAATCTGCGATACGGACAATGCGCAGATCTTCGGTCTTGGTTCTCAAGATTGTATGGATCGCGGCCTGGATCGCAAGTTTTTGGTTATCAAAAACAGCAGGGATCTTTGCCGATTCCAAAATCGAAGTGGTCAGGGCATTGGGGTAGGTGGCGTCGAAGGAGAATTTCTCATAAACGCGCCGGGTAGTAGTATCTGCCATGCCGACGCCAAGCGCACAGCCATGGGTTTCATCGGTCAAGTCCAATACGCAGATCCGTCGTGCCTTTTGTGCTGAGGATAAACCAGATTCACGGGTAAAGGTATATGTAATATTCGGATCCATCCCGCTCCCGCTGATGTTTTTACCGATCCGGTCCACGATCAACAGGTCAAGGTTTTTGAAATAGATCTGCGGCATATGCCGTTTGGAATGGCGCAGAAGCTTGGGTTCGGCTGTGGGGATCTCTTCCGGCGGTATAACCGTCAATTCGCAGGACTTATCAAATGCATTTTCAACAGTTGCAACACCAAACAGGATATTTGCATGCGCTAAAACTGCATTTCCGACTGCTTCCACACGGGCACTGATCTCCGTTGGCCCATGCGCATGGATGGTTTCTGCCCCTCGCTGTTTCCCTAATCCCACCGCCATCATTTTCATCAGCCCGCTTTCATATTTACCATGAAAGAGGGTATGGTATTTGACGCGGTTGACAACAATAATGCCGTCTGCATGGAAAGCATTTTTGTCCATATATACCGGCGTCCCGTCTTCCAGCCGGCACAGGGTTTCCACCTCCATGCTCGAAAGGATCGGCGCGCCGATATATTCCTCTGTGATGCCGTAAGAACGCAGGATCTCCAGCTGCCCTTCGGCGGTCGCTCCACCGTGGCTGCCCATTGCAGGTACCAAAAAAGGCTGGGCGCCTCTTTCACGCACAAAAGCAGCGACTGTTTTTAGAATCAAGGGCATCCGGTCGATCCCACGGCTTCCGGCTGTAATAGCGATCCGTTGGCTGGGAAGGATCTTTTGAACAAATACATCCTGGGAAAGTTCTTTCAGAAGATGCGCTTCAAGATCCCGGATATGGGCCAGGCTGAAATATTGACGCACACGCGCCATCTTGGGGATTGAGGTATCCTTGATTAAATCGTTTAGTGCGCCCATATTGCGCTCCTTTCCGGCTGAGAGAAGCGGCTGCCGCTGCCGCACGACGCCTTTTATGCCTCGGAGTTAGCTTCGGAGGCTTTTTTGTCGCCTTTTCTTTCCCGATAAATCTGGAAAAGAGTATGGGCGGTGAAAGCAATGGCGATGAGGATCAGGATGCATGAGACCGGATTGGTTATAAAGACAAACCAGCCATTAGGAGCCAGACTAAGGGCCATACGCAGCTCGCTTTCAAGCATGCCGCCTAATACAAGCCCCAGCACCATGGGAGAAGTCGGATAACCGGCACGGTTCATAAAATAGCCGAAAAGCCCAAGCAAAATTGCTACGAGGACATCAAAACCGCTGCCGCGCAGGGCGTAACAACCCACTAGGCAAAGGATTACAAGACCACCGCTCAAATAAGCGGGCGGAACGTCCAAAATTTTTACAAAGAAGCGGATCCCAACCACTTGGATGAGCACCATAAAGATTGTGGCCACAAAGAATGCAGTGAACATACCGATGACGACGTCCATATGTTCAGAGAAGAGCAGCGGCCCGGGGCGCAATCCCTGGATCAGCAGGCCGCCCATCAATACGGCGGTTACTGGGTCACCGGGGATGCCGAGCGTCATCATTGGTACGAGCGCACCGCCGCAGACGCCGTTATTGGCCGCTTCAGAAGCGATAACGCCTTCGTAGTTGCCTTTCCCGAAGGTTTCGGGGTGTTTTGAATAACGCTTGGCCTGGTCGTAAGAAAGGAAGGCGGCGATACTTCCGCCGGTGGCGGGAATGATGCCAATGATTGTACCGATCAAAGAGGACCGTAGGATGCACCATTTTGCAGTCCAAATCTTTTTGAGGGAAGGAACAAAATTTTTAAGTTCAACATGCATTTTTTCCGTCCGTTCCTTCTCGGTACAGGAAGAAAGGATCTGTGGGATGGAATAGAGACCGATCAACGCAGGCATCATTTCAATACCGCTCATAAGGTTTACATTGTTAAAGGTAAACCGGAAATCCCCCCAGATCGGATCCACGCCGAAAAAGCAGAGGACGATCCCGAGCAGGCCGGAAATAAAGCCTTTCATCAAGTTTTTGCCGGAGACAGCGACAATGATGGTAAGCCCCACTAGAGCGAGCGCTGCATACTCCGGAGCAGAGAAACCAGTGCAAAGGAATGCAAGGAAGGGCGCCAGGATAATCAGAACCACCCAGCTGATGATGCTGCCGAATCCGGATGCGAAAGCCGCCCAGCCAAGCGCTTCGCCTGCCTGCCCATTTTTGGCCATTGGGTAGCCGTCTATCGTGGTGACAACTGCGGATGGAGTACCGGGAATGTTGAGCAGCGAAGCGGAAACTGCCCCGCCAGCCATACCGCCGATAAAGGTGCCGATCATCATACCAAGGGCGGCAACCGGATCAAGGGTATAGGTCAGAGGAATCAGCAGAGCGACGCCCATTGTAGCGGTGAGCCCGGGAAGCGCTCCAAAAATGAGGCCCATCAGGGTACCGACAAAAATGAAAAGCATGGTGGACGGATCCAGGATAGTATCCAGGATTCCATGCACATACATTTGCAGCATATAAAAACCTCCTCTCAGTATCCGCGGATCAGGGTGAGCAGCGGTTCGGGGAAATGAATTTTGAAGACAAAAACAAACAGCAGGTCGATTACCGCCACCAGCAGCACGCTGATCAACGCTACATGAAGGGTGGGCTTCTTTTTATCCAACAGCTTTGTCTGTATAAAAAAATAAATGTCTGAACTTAGGGAGAAGCCGATTACATTCCATACCGCTGCATAGATGCAGAAAAGCGCAGCGGTGAGCACCACCTTTTTATCATAGGCGGCAGCTTTGG
>CALXGW010000041.1 GCA_944387965.1 uncultured Anaerotruncus sp.
ATAGCAGACCAACTTTTTTCCTCAGATGAGAAGAATTCGGAAATCCGCATGAACAAGCCGTTTTGACTGAACGATGTGCAGGTAGGCGCAAATGATTTTGAGTCCGTCACGTCTGCCAATTCCATCATACCGGCATATATGAGATCAGTTGGGCATTTTCCAACGCGCCAACGGTAATATTATAGCATAGAAAAAATAAAAATCAAGGAAAAGCGGTAAAAAAATATAATTTTTACCGATACGATCTTCAATGATGCCAGTATTTACGGTCGAGCGAGCGGTACTGCACTGCCTCGGAAAGATGGGACAGCTGGATTTCATCACTTCCATCCAGATCAGCGATGGTACGCGCAACCTTCAGGATGCGGTCGTAGGAACGCCCGGAGAGGCCCAGCTTTTCAAAAACCAGGCGCATCAGCTTTTCCGCACCGGAGGAAAGCGGGCAGCTTTCCCGCAGCAAGGCAGGCGGGATCTCGGCATTGCAGGAAACCGGATGGCCGGCAAACCGTTTGGCCTGGATATGCCGGGCTGCGTCCACACGCGCTTTGATCACAGCGGAGGATTCCTCCTGCTGGTGGGAAGAAAGCTGCTCGTAATTGACCGGCAGGACCTCGACATGCAGGTCGATCCGGTCGAGCAGCGGGCCGGAAACCTTCCCAAGATAGCGGGAAACCTGGTTGTCCGAGCAGGTGCATGCACGGGTGGGATGGCCAAAATAGCCGCAGGGGCAGGGGTTCATCGCAGCTGCCAGCATAAACCGGCTGGGATAGGTCAGCCGTCCCTGGGCGCGGGCGAGGGTCAGCACGCCATCCTCCAGGGGTTGACGCAGGGCTTCCATAGCGGAACGGTTGAACTCCGGCAGTTCGTCTAAAAAAAGCACGCCGTTATGGGCCAAAGAAATTTCCCCTGGCTGCGGGATGCTTCCGCCGCCGCACAGCCCCGCCGGGGAGATGGTGTGATGCGGGGCGCGGAAAGGCCGGGTACGGATAAGCGGTGCGCCCGGTTCGAGCATGCCGCAGGCAGAATAAATTTTGGTGGTTTCGATCGCTTCCCGGTCGGTCATTTCCGGCAGGATGGAGGGGATGCGTTTGGCAAGCATGCTTTTCCCGGTACCGGGCGCGCCGATCATCAGGATGTTATGTCCGCCTGCCGCTGCAATTTCCAACGCGCGTTTGGCTACCTGCTGGCCTTTCACTTCTGAAAAATCCGGCTGCGGGCAGGAAACAGGCGCATGGTGCGGGATACTGCCAGCGATCGGCAGGCTGGATTTCCCGATGAGCGCATCGGCCAGCTGGGAAACATGCTGCACAGCATAAATTTCCAGCCCCTCCACCACCGATGCTTCCGCCGCGTTGTCATACGGGATATATGCTTTGTGGATCCCCAGCGCACGGGCGCCCAAAAGCATCGGCAGCACGCCGTTTACCCGCTGCACGGCGCCGGACAGCGAAAGTTCCCCCAAAAAGGCCGCCTGGGTATCCGGGATCAGCCCCTGCGCGGCCAACAGCCCCACAAAGATCGGCAGGTCATAAAGGGAACCATTCTTTTTGATGTCTGCGGGCGCAAGGTTGACGATGATGCGTCCCTCCGGGAAGGGGAACCCGCCGTTTTGAAAGACTGAGCGCACCCGCTCGCGCGATTCCCGCACGGCGGTATCCGGCAGCCCGACAATATCAAACGCAGGCATCGCCCGGGATACGCTCACCTCTGCACGGACAGCAAACGGCTCAATCCCTTGAAGCCCCAGGCTGGTAATCGCTGCAAACATCCAATCACACCCTTAACATTGCTCTTTTTACAAGCATACAATATTTTCCAAAAAAAGAAAAGCTTTTTTCCATCTGCCGCGGCAAAGGAAAAAAGCTGTTTTGATATGGGAGAAAGGCCGGTCAGCCGAAGGTGTGTTCCAGGAAAATGCGCAGCCCAATGGCAATCAGGATGATACCGCCGAACACTTCCGCCCGATGCCCAAGCAGCAGCCCGAACCGCTTGCCGAGCGCGGCGCCCGCCAGGCAGCAAAGGAAGGTCACCAGGCCGATGAACCCGGCGGCGACCAGGATGCTGACCTGCATGATTGCAAAGCTGATACCCACCGCAAAGGCGTCGATGCTGGTGGCGATTGCCTGCAAAAGCAGGATATTCAAAGTAAAACTGCGCGGGCAGCGGGTATCCGGCCCCTCCCCATCCGGGGCGCGCAGGTCCCGGATGCCGTCCAGGACCATTTTCCCGCCGATCAGCGCCAGCAGGAGCAGGGCGACCCAGTGGTCAAAGGCGGAGATCGCATCGCTGAAGGTGCGGCCGGCAAAAAAGCCGATGGTGGGCATCAGCGACTGGAAAAAACCGAAAGCGAGCGCGGTAAAAAACGCATCCTTGCGGCGGAAATTCTGGAAACACATCCCATTGGAAATGGATACGGCAAACGCATCCATTGAAAGGCCAAGTGCGATCAGGAACAGCGACAGGATTCCCATAAACATCCTCTCCCATATAGAAAATTTGAATCAAACCCAATAAAAAACTCATGGGCGGCAATCCAAAGCCGTCCATGAGTCTTGTTCATTAAGGCAGGCCAGGCAAATGCCATTGTGTTGACCATACCGCGCTTTTCGGGCGCAAACTACTCCCCCATGCGGAATGTTAGCCAGTATAACATGTTATGCAGGAAAATGCAATGAAAAGAAGAAGTTTGTAAAAATTTTTGGTAAAAATAATAAAATAGGAGGATTGATAAAGGGCAAAGATTGTTTTTTGTTCTAATTTTCAATTGACTTTATCCGGGACAACAGGTATCATTATAAAAAATGAAGCAGATGATGGCGGCAAAAATCTTATTCTATAAATAGAAGCAGGAGGGCATATTTATGAATGTGAACAGCCTTTATGAGAAATGGATGCAACAGCCTTTGGATGACCCGGATCTCAGTGCGGAACTGCAAAAGATCCAGGGGGATGAAAAGGAAATTTTTGACCGTTTTTACCGCGACCTCGAATTCGGTACCGCCGGCCTGCGCGGTGTGATCGGCGCAGGGACCAACCGGATGAATGTTTATACCGTGCGCCGCGCCACCCAGGGGCTGGCCAACTATCTCAACCAGAAGTCCCAGCATCCGCGGGTCGCCATTTCGTATGACAGCCGGATCAAATCCGACCTGTTTGCAAAAGAAGCGGCCGGGGTATTGGCTGCCAATGGGGTGGAAGCGTATATCTATCCGGAGCTGATGCCGGTGCCGGCTCTCTCGTTTGCAACCCGCGACCTCCAGTGCGATGCGGGCATCATGGTCACGGCGTCGCACAACCCCTCCAAATATAACGGCTATAAAGTGTATGGAAGCGACGGCTGCCAGCTGACCGAGGTGGCGGCGGACGCTGTGTTGGAGATCATCAACGGGCTGGACCTGTTTGCTGATATCAAAAAAATCCCGTTTGAGGAAGGGGTCGCCGCCGGCAAGATCAAAATGATCGGCGCGGATGTGGTCGACCGGTTCATCCAGGCGGTCGAGAGCCAGCAGGTCAACCCCGGCGTCTGCGCGCGCGCAGGGCTTAAATTGGTATATTCCCCGCTCAATGGATCGGGCAACAAACCGGTGCGCCGGGTCCTGGCGGAGATCGGGGCAAAAGATGTGACCGTTGTGCCGGAACAGGAAAACCCGGACGGCAATTTCCCAACCTGCCCGTTCCCCAACCCGGAGATCAAAGAAGCGCTGCAAAAAGGGCTGGAACTTGCCCGCAAAATTGACGCCGACCTGATGCTGGCCACCGACCCGGACTGCGACCGCGTGGGGATCGCCGTGAAGGACGGCAATGATTACCGGCTGCTGACCGGCAACCATGTGGGGGCGCTGCTGCTCGATTATATCTGCCAGAACCGCATCGCCAACCAGACCATGCCGCAGGATGCGTTTGCGGTGACCACCATCGTTTCCACCAAGCTGGCCAAAGCGATCGCGGATTCCTATGGCGTACAGCTGGTTTCGGTGCTGACCGGGTTCAAATACATAGGCGAACAGATCGCAATTGCTGAATCACAGGGGCATCCCGAACGGTTTATCTTTGGGTTTGAGGAAAGCTACGGATACCTGTCCGGCACCCATGTGCGGGATAAGGACGCTGTGGTCGGTTCGATGCTGATCGTGGAGATGGCGTCCTGGTATAAGGAAAAAGGCATGAGCCTGGTCGATGCGCTCAATGCGCTTTATGAAAAACATGGGCTTTACTGCGAAAGCGTCGGCAACTTCCAGTTTGAAGGCGCAGAAGGCATGAAGATTATGGCCGGAATTATGGATCATATGCGCCAGAACCCGCCAAAAGCGGTCGCGGGCGTGCCGGTCGTGTGTGTAAAGGATTATAAGCTCTCCACCTCCACAACCTGCAAAGGGGTCGAGGCGATCCAGCTGCCGAAATCAAATGTGCTCGAATACCTGCTGGAAAACAAGTGCACCGCCATCGTGCGCCCGTCCGGCACCGAGCCGAAGATCAAGCTTTACCTTTCGATCGTCGGGAAAGACCAGGCGGATGTGGATGAAAAAGCGGCGGCGATCGGCAGCGGCATGAAGAAATTGATGGGCGTCAACTGACAGGGCCGGCGGCACAAAGCCTTTGCGGATAAAATTTGTGCCGCCGCAAGAAAATGCTTGCTTTTGAAAAAACCTTGTGATATAATTCATATGTTGCATTTATGGCATCCAATATCGATGTCAGAGAGAGGTGAAACAAGCATGAAAGAAGGCATCCATCCGCAGTATAAGGAATCGACCATCACCTGCGCTTGTGGCGAGGTTATCCATACCCGCTCGACCAAAGGCGATATGCGTGTTGAAATTTGTTCCAAATGCCATCCGTTCTTCACCGGCCGTCAGAAACTGGTGGACACCGGCGGGCGTGTAGACAGATTCAAAAAACGTTTCGGCATGGACAAATAAACAGTGCCCACAAAGTACGCAGCTGTACTCGTTACAGCTGCGTTTTTTGCATATGCTGAGTGAAACAGGATGTGAAAGGGGATTTTTATGCAGAAAACGATCGTATTTTTACTGGCAGCCTGCAGTTTTATGGCCGGGATCGTGCTGGGGTTTATGCTTTCCCCCATCAAGCGCGGGATATTCCTGTGCGGCGACAACAGCAATAACCGTTATGCCAACCGGGAATGCTGGGACGGGGACGAAGATACCCAGGAGGATGAAGAGGACGCGATCCCGTTTTGAGGGCCCTGGAATATATTGTGCCGGCGGAATATGACGGGCGCAAGCTGCTGCATTTTTTACGCGGCGGGGCGGGCTGTTCCTATTCGCTGGTGCGTTCGCTGAAAACCAGGCCGGATGGTATCCTGCGCAACGGCGCGCCGGTGCGTACGATCGACCGGGTGGCAGAAGGCGACCGGATCCGGGTGCAGGTTTATGAAACCGCGCAGGATATCGAGCCGCAGGAACTGCCGGTACCGGTGCTTTATGAGGATGCAGATGTGGCGGTCTTCAATAAACCGTCCGGCATGGCCTGCCATCCGGCCAAAAAGCTCCGGCTGGGGACGCTGGCAAATGTGTTTGCCGCGCGTTACCCGGATGAGCGGTGCCATATCCTCAACCGGCTGGACCGGGATACGACCGGCGCAGTGCTGGTGGCGAAAAATGCTTTTGCGGCGGCAAAACTCAGCGGGCAGGTGCGCAAGGTCTACCTGGCAGGGGTATCCGGGCGGCTGGACCCGCCTGAAGGCGCGGTGGATGCGCCGATCGGCCAGCCTGACCGCACCAATCCCAGGCGCTGCGTCTGCCCGGAAGGGCAGCGGGCGGTGACCGGCTACCGGGTGCTGGAGGTTTATCCGGGGTTTTGTGCGGCGGCATGCACATTGGGTACCGGGCGCACCCATCAGATCCGGGTGCATATGGCGTACCTGGGGCATCCGCTGGTGGGGGATGCGCTTTACGGCGGGGAAGGGCTGCTGATCGGCAGGCAGGCGCTCCATTGCGCCCGCCTCGTTTTTGCGCGGCCTTCCGATGGGCAGGAGGTGCAGGTGCAGGCACCGCTGCCGGAAGATATGCAAATTTTATTCGGGAAAACGGATTTTTCCTATTGAAATTACATGAAAATTACGGAATGTGAATAAATTCTCATAAAACGCTTGATTTAATGGGAAATGCATGTATAATTATGACGTGGCATGCAGCGCTGTAAAAGGCGGCGCTGCGGCACATGTACGTTCCGGCTTGTGGTGCTGATTGGCAGTGCCTTACGGGTTTGGGCGGCATAAGATATTCAGGATATTTTTGGAGGAAAAAATGATGAAAAAGATTTTGGCTGTTATGATGGCTCTTGTTATGGCAGGCGCACTGGCTGCCTGCGGCGGCTCGAGCGAAAGTTCTTCTGCGGCTGCTTCCAGTGAAGCCGCATCCAGTGAAGCTGCATCCAGTGAAGAAGCTTCGAGCGAGGAAGCGTCCAGTGAAGCTGCATCCGGCGAGAAACTGAATGCGATCAAAGAAGCAGGCGAGATCGTGATGCTCACCAACGCGACCTTCCCGCCGTTTGAGTACATCGGCAGCGGCGGCGAATATGCCGGCGTGGACGTGGATGTTGCGCAGGAGATCGCCAATGACCTGGGCGTAGAGCTCAAGGTTGTGGACATGAACTTTGACCTGCTGATCGATGCGGTCAAGAATGACAAAGGCGATTTCGTGGCTGCCGGTATGACCATCACCCCGGAACGGGAGGAACAGGTGAATTTCTCGATTGAATATGTACAGTCGGCACAATATGTACTGGTGCCGCAGGGCAGCACCGTTACCACTGATGCGCTGGACGGCTTGACCATTGCAGTGCAGGAATCCACTACTGGTGACTTCTATGCAACCGACGATGTGGCTGCCAAAGAAGTGTTGCGTTTTAAGAGTGCGACCGAGGTTGGCGCTGCGCTGGCTGCCGGCAAATGCGACTGTGCGATCCTCGACCGGCTGCCGGCTGAAACCATCGCTTCCAACTCGGAAGGCGCGCTGGTTGTGCTGCCGGAAAGCCTGACCGAGGAAAGTTATGCGTTTGCGGTAAAGAAAGACTATGACGACCTGCTGGAAGCAATCAATGAGACCCTGCAGCGCC
>CALXGW010000042.1 GCA_944387965.1 uncultured Anaerotruncus sp.
TGCTCCAGCCCCTGCCCGAGTTCATCAAAGGCCAGCACCCAGTCTATGTAACCCGGCAACTTTTCCATCTCATCCTTTTGAGATATGCGCGGGCCGATAAACGCGACATACGCATCCGGATATTCCTCTTTGATCTTCCGTGCGCTGGCCATCATCGGGGAAATCACTGCCGCGATAAACGGGATCGCTGCCGGATAATATTTCTGGATCAGCGTTACCACCGTATGGCAGCAGGAGGAAATGATCACTTCCTGCTTATGCTCACGGATCATCCGCTCATATTCCCGCTTAACGATATACGCCCCTTCAGCGGTTTCCCGTACGGCAAAGAAACCAAGCTGCTTTAAAATGTCCTCCATCTGCCCCACGCCGGAAACCGGGAAATGGCTGATGAAGGAGGGCGCCATGGTCGCGATGACCCGCTTGCCGCTGCCGATCGCCCCGATCACTTCGGTCAGGTCGTTGCGCACCCGTTTGGCGTTCTGCGGGCAGGTCACAACGCAGCGCCCGCACAGGATACATTCCTCATGGATGATCTTTGCCTGGTTTTCTGAAAACCGGATGGATTTTACCGGGCATACCCGGATACATTTATGGCAGTTTTTGCAATTTGCCTTTTTTAAGCTCAGTACATCGGTCATCGGTCACGCCAACTCCTTTAGCACCTTTTCTTGGAAAATTTCTTCAATATTGCCTTCATTCAGCCCCGTCACCAATTCCCCGTTGATCTTCGCCGTGACCCCGTCCTGGCAATGCCCCAGGCAAAAAGATGCGTTCAGGCTGACCTTATCTTCCACATGATACTCTGCGACCAGGCGTTTGAGCGCGCTGATGATCGCATAGGAACCTTTCAAATGGCAGGAACTGCCGATGCAAATATAAATTTCCATATCTTTCCTCCCGAAACCTTCTGTTTTTCTCCCTTGCAGGCGTCCCGGCCACCTTCCTCCGGGCGCATCCATGCTATCGTTTATAGGATACTACAAACTGCATGGTTTTTCAATTGTCAATCATTTAACAATACAGAAAAAATTCGTCCGCTTCTTTGTCCATTTTCACCCGTATCCCCCTTCCCGCAGCTGTGCCCTGCGCTCTTTATAATCCGGCATCCATTTGGCCATTTCCGCGTGGAAACCCGCCTGATGGTCAGGATGCAAAAAATGGACCAATTCATGCAAAACGACATACTCGATCACCGGTTCAGGATATCCGATCAGCCGGCGGTTGAGGGTAATATATCCTTTTGCCGGATGGCATACCCCCCATCGCGACCGCATCTCCTTGACCCGGATTTCCGGCTTTTGCGGCAAGACAGCTGCGAAACAGGGGTACCACCGGCTGCATATGGACGCAAAGATTTTCAGGCATTCCTCGTCGGTATATAGCTGGTCGATCCCCGGCCCGGCCTGGGCGGCCATCCGCCGCCTGGCCCGGCTGATCCATTCTTTATGGGACAGTACAAACCGGTCGATCTCCTGCAAAGGCACCCGTCTGGGGGCGGACACATGGACCGCCCCTTCCCTTGTGACCCGCAGATTCAGATTTTTCACTTTTTTGCGTGTAACGGTATAACAGACCCCTTCCACCGCACGTTCCATACCGCTTTCCACCTGCCGTTCATTCGATCGGCGGGACAAACCCATCCCCGATGATCTGATGTCCTTCGGTAATAATCAAAAATGCATTCGGGTCGAGCCGTTCCACCAGCGCGCGGATGCTCATCACCTGTTTTTTGCTCAACGCGCATAAGATCACCTTTTTGGGGGTGCGCAAATACCCGCCGGAGCCGTCCAGATAGGTGATCCCCCGGCCCAGTTCATCCTGTATCGCATCCCCGATCGCTTCATATTGATCTGAAATGATGTACACCATCGCGGCAAATTCAGGGCCGTACAGGATCATGTTCATCACCCGCCCGCTGATATACAGCGCAATGAACGCATAGATCATCAGGCTGATATCCTGGAACACCACGCTCGAAAGGGCAATGATGACCCCTTCCACCAGCATCACAGCATTGCCCATCTTGATATAGGGATGCGAACGCTGCAAAAGCTTGCTGATGATATCCGACCCGCCGGTCGTCGCCCCACCGCGGATAATCAGCCCGATGCCGACTCCGATAAACACCCCGCCGCAGATCGAAGCCAACATCAGGTCTTCCAGCGGGACAGGCAGCCTGCTGGAAAGGTCGATCATCAGGGAGGATACCACCGTCGCAAACATGCTCCATAAAACGAATGGGCGTCCAAGCCGCAGGTATGCCGCAATGAAAAGCGGGATATTCATCAAGATGATGCCACTTCCCACCGGCAGGCCCCATATGTACTTGACAACCATCGCGATACCCGAAATACCGCCCGGCGAAATTTTTAGTGGGTCCAAGAACAGGTTGAATGCCAATGCATAAAAGAAACATCCGACTGTAATCATAACAATTTTCTTCGCCGTATTCCTCATAAAGATCCTCCTTTCCCCATTCTGCCCTGCAGCGCCGACGCCGGTATCCCCCTTGCTCCAAGGCGGACAACATCTGTATTTTACCTATTATAGCATAAATCCTGCCGCTGCAAAACACCCCCCTGGAATGCAGAAAACGCCGGCTTTTTATCCGGCGTTTTCCTGGAGTTGGATGTTCCTGGCTTAGCCCTTCAGCATAAAAGATTTGCAATCCACACATTTATCCTGTGTCGGATTCGCCTCATGGGTGCCAATGTGCACACAGTCCAGCGAGCAGTAATTGCTGCTTCCGCAGTGGTTGGCACATTGCTGTACGGTGCATTCGATGCTCTTATTGGCCTTGCAATTCATCATTTTGAAAGACTCCCTTCCTTTGTCGGCGTTTTGCAAAAACGGGGACGCAACCAAAGCGGTTGTCGTCCCTGTTAGTATGCCCAGCCGTTGACGGGATATCAATCAAATTTTCTGGAAAAATTCCCCGCTGTTCAAGCTGCCCGGCATGTCCCAAAATGCTGCCGGACCGCTTATTCCCCCAGGCAAAACATCGTGAAGGTGCCCATCGCCAGGAGCTGCCCGTCCGGCCCGGTGATCTCCACATTGACAACGCAGAGCGTCTTGCCCCTGTGTACCGCCGATCCCACCGCCTGGATCGGCCCTTGATCCGTCCCGTGCAGGTAGTGGAAATCCGCATCCATCGTCACATATTTCCTTCCGTCGCTCCTGGCAGCTGCACCTGCTGCACAGTCAGCCATTGTATAGTATACCCCGCCGTGGATCGCCTGATGGACATTCAGGGAAGTCTTGTCGATCTCAGCGATGACCTTTGATTTTCCGTCCTCGACTGCGGCTACCCGGATATGATTGTATGTCATAAAGGCATTTTCACGGTTGATATAATCGATCTGCTCTTGATAATCCATCCATTTCTCCTGTATCAATATAAATTTACCTGTTATTTCACCAATTTGGAAATCTGTTTAAATAGATCGCTGCCCGCCCGTTCGGTCAACTCGAACAGCATCGCCTCGCTGGTCGTGACGGCCGCCCCTTCGGACATCGCGCGCAGCAAAGCCGCTTCCTTATCCGGCTTACGGCGGGAACTGATGCAGTCAGATACCAAAAACACCTCAAACCCATCCGCACGCAGGTCGATCAGGGTCTGCAGTACACAGATATGCGCCTCCACACCGAACAGGATCACCTGGCTGCGGCCCTGGGCCTTGTATACATCGACCGCTTTGCGTATGGCAGGTTCCAAATAACAGCTGAAGGTAATTTTTTCCAGCGCAGGAACCGGCACTTCGTTTTTGATGATCTCCACCGTCTGCCCGATCCCTTTGGGATACTGTTCGGTCAGGATCAACGGCACCTGCAGCAGGTTCAGCCCCTTCAAAAACCGTGCGGCATTTTCCAGTACCTGCTGCTGCCCATCGATCACAGGCATCAGGCGCTCCTGGAAATCCACCACCATTGCAAAGGATTTTTCTTTTTTAATCCGCACTTTCCCCATCCTCCTTTTTTAACATACGGAAAACGGCGCTTCACTCATGGAAGCGCCGTTTTCCCCGAGACATGCGAGTTCTGCTAGTGGACGTTGCGCAATCGTAGGCGTAATTTGTCTGCAATCATTGCGACAAATTCACTGTTGGTCGGCTTGCCGCGCCCATTGTGGATGGTATAGCCGAAATAGCTGTTCAGCGTATCCACATCCCCGCGGTCCCATGCGACTTCGATCGCATGGCGGATCGCTCTTTCTACCCTAGACGCTGTCGTCCCAAATTTTTTGGCTACCGTTGGATACAGCAATTTTGTCACCGAATTGATCATCTCAGGCGTTTTCACTGTCAGGATAATGGATTCCCTGACATAATGATACCCTTTGATGTGCGCCGGCACGCCGATCTGATGGATGATTTCCGTCACCATCATTTCCAAGTCGGCCGGGTCAGCCGCCATCAGCCCGCTCTTTGGAGCCAGTTCCGTCCGGGTGTTCCCGGCGAGCTGTGCAATCCGTTCCGCCATGATGTGTTCATCCAACGGCAGCAGGAAGCAGTAGCAAACGCCCGCATCCATCAATTCCTGCTGCAGCCTGGGACTGTTGAAGGTAGAAACGACCATGAACCGAGGTTCTTCATGCAAGGCCATCTCTTTTACAGCCTTGATGACGCCCAAAGCATCCAGATATGGCATGAACACATCCATCAGGACGATCTGCGGATGGATCTCTCCGATCATTTTTACAACCATCAGGCCATCCCGCGGAGCCATGATCGGATCGAAGCCATAATCTTTGAGCAGGGGGACGCATTTTGAGCAACTCTCGCCACCTTCTACGATCAGCACTTTTGCATGCTCTTTCATTTACAAACCTCCATATCTCGTCTCCCTGCGCATTATATTATCACTTATTACATATTTTTACAATTGATTTCTCGCATGAATCTATCGGGAATTTTTCGTAAAACTTTGGCAAATATTTAAGAATAATTCTTCTATTTTTCTACACTTTTCGACATTTCGTCCATATTCTCCGCAAAAATACCATATCCTCGAGTCGGATCGTTCACAAAAACATGGGTCACTGCGCCGACAAGCTTCCCATTTTGCAGGATAGGGCTGCCGCTCATTCCCTGCACGATCCCGCCGGTTTTTGCCAGAAGCTGCGGATCGGTCACCCGAACGATCATATTTTTCGTCGGATTGTTTTCCCCAAGGCTCACTTTTTCGATCTCGATCGCATATTCTGACGTCTGCCCGTCATCCAACGTGCAGAGGATGGTTGCCGGGCCTTCCATCACTTCATGCCGCATTGCCAGCGGCACCGGGTCGGCATACCGTGGCGCCTGCTCGCTCAGGCCGAAGACCCCTGCTTCCGAATTGAGCAAAAGCACCCCGGTCTGTTTCCCGGAAAAGCTGCCCCGCAATTCCCCGGGGAAACCGCTTTCCCCACGGTGTACGCCGGTAATTTCCACCTCGACGATCTCGCCGGAATGCAGCGGCATCATATTGCCGGTATCCACATCGCAGATCGCATGTCCCAGCCCTGCGAACACATGGGTGGACGGGTTATAATAGGTCATTGTCCCGATCCCGGCAGAGCTGTCCCGCACCCAGATGCCCGCCCGGTATACGCCGTCATCGCTTTCCACCGGGTTCAGGCTGCATGTATGCGCCTGCCCGGAGCGTTCGAGCTTGACCTGCACCGGTTTGCCTGCGCTTTCCGAAACGATCTTGCCCACATCTTCATTCGTCTGTACCGGTTGGCCATCCATGGCGGTGATGATATCCCCCACCTGTATCCCCGCCTCTTTTGCAGGGTTTTGTGAAGTCCCATTGCTTGCGATATCGCTCATGCCGACCACCATGACCCCTTCGGTAAACATTTTGATCCCGAAGGGGCTGCCGCCGGGGATCACCATCTCCCGGTCGACCACCTGCACCTGTACCTGCTTGATACCAATTCCGCCCGGCAATTTTAAATCCATCTGGTAACTGTTGCCTGCTGTGGCATATGCCTCCGCAGGCATGCTGTCCCCAGCCATTTTTAGCTGGATCGGCAGCGAGGAATGGATGCTGAACGCTTCCCCGGCGGCCACATAATACCGGTCAGGCAGGACCGATTGGGTATAAAGCGCAATCGTCTGCACGGCTGCAATCGCCAGCGAAAGCACGCCTGCAAACCTGCGATAATACTTTCTCATTGGAATTTCCCCCTAATCTTGACTTTCAAAAAAAAGATTTTTCTCGCTTTTACTCTTCCACCCGCCAAAGAGATTATTGCGGGGAATAACTGCAAAGAATTTCACCAGCTTGCCAGATATGCTTTTTTGCGCGTCTGGAAAAAATTTTCCCGGCCTTTTACGCAGGGAGATGGAAAAAAATTTTTTATTGTGTTATGATGATAATAAGTATATCCCCTTTGGCAAGGGAACCCTGGGGGTGTTTTTTTGAAAGTCGCGGTGATCGGTTCGCGTGAAAGCGGCCATCTTTCCTGTCAGGATATGCTACAGCATATCCCGCTCAATACGACCGAGCTGGTCAGCGGCGGCGCGGAAGGCGTCGACGCGCTGGCCCAACAGGCGGCCGAAGCATTATCCCTTCCGCTCAAGGTCTTTCTGCCGGATTATGCGTCTTATGGCAAACAGGCGCCGCTTATGCGCAACAAGCAAATCGTCGCCTATGCCGACCTGGTGCTCGCTTTTTGGGATGGGCATTCCAAAGGCACCGCTCATGTGATCGATTCCTGTATTGCATCCTATACCCCTTTCCGCATCATTTTGATCTGAGCCCTGTTCCAAAGGCTGTTTTAGCGTGGGTTCCCCGTTAAAACAGCCTTTTCAGAAAGCTGCCGTGACACATCTTTTTGCGTGTGTCCCGGCAGCTTTTTTCTTTTTTAAAAAACATTGCGTACCCCAAAGCGGTCGATCTGGCAGGTCACTTCCACATCATATCCGAACGATTTGACAGCTTCCTCCCAATTTTCCCGGTTGGCTTCATAATAATCGGGATAACGCTGCTGCATCAGCAGTGAAAGCCGCAACACATCATATCCCTGGCGTTGGGTGGATTCCAACAGTTCTTCCACCTGGCGTTTGATCTCACGCGCCTGCAATTCCTGTACCTGGCTGCGGGTGTTCTCATCCTGCGCATCTTCCAGGTACACCTCCCGGGCGCTGCTGTGCACATCGACAGAGATATAAAGCACCGGGTTATCGCCGACCATCTCCGGAGATAATTTGGCCTGATTGGAAATTGCTACCGCTGCGATCCTGCCAAACCCATCCGCAGAGATGGTTATCGATGGATTTTTCATCCCGTTCCGCGTCCAGGCATACCCTTTGGCGGCTGTTTCATTCAGGAAAATCTCCAACCGGCCCTCTTCAATCAACGCCATGCCGGAAACGGCATAGCCGGTATCCGCCTTGCTTTCCTCCTGCGGTGGCTGCCCTTCCTGCTGCGCTTGTTCCCCTTCCTGCGGCTGGCTTTGTGTTGGCTGCGGCGTTTGCTGTGCCGGATCCGGATGGATCACCCCCAGGATACCCGGCAGATTTTCCCCGTAAACTGCGTTTAAGAGGTCGATCAGCCTGCTTTTTGGGGAAAGCCCTTCCTTTTGGGAAGCTTGCAGGCTGTCCAGGATCCAGGAAGCATTCAGGCAGCTGCCCTGCCCGGATTTTTGTAAGATCTCCCCGGCTTCGGTGTCCCGGCTCACCAGCACAGAACAGGCCGGGTCGATCTGATGGTTGCCATTGAGGAATTCCAGCACCGGCTCCAGATTTTCTGACACCAGCGTTTCACCCAAAAGCACCAGCTTGCAACTGCCCAAAAACATCTGCTTGCCTTGGGAAATGGAGGCGTCCGAAATCGCCTGGATCAGTGTTTCGGCGGTTTCTTCCACAACAACACACTGCTGCGCCTCTTCTTTCGGCGCTGCAACATCGCTGTTTGCTTCACATACCTGCATGGTCACCAGGTATTCCCCTTCTTCAGTCAGATCCACTGCGACCGCCTCAACGATCCCGCGCTCATTCAGGCGCACCCCTTTCATACAGCCGGTCAGCAGCAAGCAGCACAAGCACCATATGGCCATTTTCATCATACCTTTTTCCCCTCCTGTCCGTCCGGTTTCTTTGCACGGGGGAAAAGGCCGGTCAAAATTGGGAAAAGGGCCATGAAGATGAGAAACGGGACCGTTTCCACCACCACATGATAGGATTCTTTCCAGATCAGCATCCCCTGTACGCTTGCGGCGGTGACAGCCACCGAAATCAACGCGCAGATACTGACCGCCCAACCGCGTCCGAGCTTCGGGAACAGCCTGCGCAGGCAAACCGACGCGCTGTAAAGGAATATGGACGCCCGCAGGAAGGCACAAAAGATCCATACGGCCGCATGGAGCAGGTCCAGCCTTCCAAAATCCGAAAAACGCGCAAGGGTAGCCAAGGTATGCAAGGGGAACAACCGGGCGTTGGAATAATTCCCCAAAACTGCCTGTGTTAAAAATGCAAGCAATTCATACATGATGGTAATGGACAAAAGCCACCATACCACCGTGCGTTTTTTCTTTTCTTTCGTCCTGGAAAAAAGCAGCAAAAAGAGGATACATTCGGTATTGTTGGTCGCAGTAAAAAAAACATTCTGTGAGATCGTTTTCCAATTTTCACGCAGGGGATTGGTAAAATAGATCAGGTCAATCTGTGAAAACAGCGCGCAGCCGATCAGCAATGTCACCACTAGCACCAACGCAAACGCAAGCGCCCCCAGCCGGGCACAGGCTTCCACCCCGAGCACCGCCCCATATGCAGCCGCCAGGATCAGCAAGATCAAAAAAAGCCACGGCTTTGCATCGTCATAAAAGGTGCTTGTCATGAAAAAAGTAAAATGGCTGATGGTATAAGATACGACATACAGGCAAAACAGCCAAAGCAAAACCGATACCACCCAACCATATGCTTTCCCCACCCGGAAAACTGCATCCAGCAGGTTTTCCCCGCATTTTTTTTGGAACCAGAAAAAAGGCAGGAAAAATACCAGCCCCAAAATCCCGGAAAGCAAAATGGCCAGCAAGGCGGCAGAACCCGATATCGCGACGTCCGATTTTGGGACAAAGGTGAGGATGGTGAACAGCCGGGTGACAAACAGCAGCAGCACCAGCTGCACGCCCGAGATATCATAAGCCTTTTCAGCCATTCTCCCGCTCACCCCCTGCAATATCGCTTCCTGTAAGATCCTGGATCCGCAGGTCTTCTTTCGCCAATGTGCGCCAACTCCACCGGAATAAAACATCCCGCATGGAATAAC
>CALXGW010000043.1 GCA_944387965.1 uncultured Anaerotruncus sp.
GAAGATCAGCCCATCGTAATATCCCTTTTCCGCCAGCGCAATGATGTTTTCCACCGCTTTCGGGGCCTGCTCGGGCAGCAGCCGGATCTTGATATCCCCTTGGCTGGTTTCCATCGTCAGAATCGGCAGATCCGCATATTCGCCCGTACCTTCATACAAGGCACGCATCTTCTCGGACAATTCTTCCACATCGATGTCCGAATCCGCGATCTCGACCGTTTCCGGCAGTTTGATATCCTCAATCGAAATTTCCGGGGATGCGCTTTCTGCCTGGGAACTTGACGCAGGTTCCTGGGAAGACGCCGGCTGTCCGGAAGAGGACCCTTCCTCCCCGCCGCACGCGGCCAGCCCCGCTGTCAAAAGCGCGGCAAGCAAAACTGCCAAATATTTTTTCATCTATCAAGCAACTCCTTTTAAATACAAAATCCATATCCCTTCTGCGGGCGAGTATTTAGTATAACATATTTTTTACACGGGGGCAATGAACCGTTTGTAAATTTCCGCAAAAAGAGGGATTTTCATCCATTTGAAACGGTTTTTGCCCGTTTCCCATATCATTTTCATATGAAACTGCCCCCTTTTTGCGGTGAACCGGTCCAAAAAAGCCGGCATCCCGCATGTGCGGCATGTGCAGCGCATACCATGGATAGGGGTGATAGATATGTATGGGGTCTTTTCCTGGAAAAAAGCCTTATTCGGCGTGATCTTTTTCCTTTTGGCGCTATTTTTCCTGCTTGGGACAGCCGGCCGCACCATGCAGGCCCTCGCTTCCCCCCGGGAACTTCCCATCTATTCGGTGGATACCGGCGGGGAAAAACTGGCGGCTTTGGGGATCAACTGCGCCTGGGACGACAGCGGCCTTGACGATCTGCTGGCCATCCTTGATACGCACAGCGTCAGAGCGACCTTTTTCCTCGTGGGCGAGTGGGCGGAAAAATACCCGCAGGCGGTCAAAAAAATAGCGGACGCCGGCCATGAGCTGGCCAGCCATTCGGACACCCATGCCGATATGGCCAAACTCTCCCGCCAGGATATCCTGGCAGAACTGGAAAATTCCCGCCAAACGATCGAAAGCATTTCCGGACAGGAAATCCACCTGTTCCGCCCGCCCTCCGGTTCATACAATGACCGGCTGGTTTCCACCGCCCGCGAAGCCGGCTGGGAGGTGATCCAGTGGTCGAACGACAGCATCGACTGGAAAGAGCCTCCTGTACAGGATATGGCCGACCGGGTCTGCAAGAAGGCCGCGCCGGGGGATATCATGCTTTGGCATCTCGGCAAAAAGAATACCTCCGCAGCGATTGAAGCCGTACTGGGAACCCTCTGCGGGCAGGGGTACCGCTTTGTTGCCGTCGGGGAGCTGATCCGCCCCGCGCCTTATACGATCGACCACACCGGCCGGCAATTCCCGGCAGATACATAAAAATATTTCCTCAGCAAATCCCCCCGGCGTGTCAATCAGCGCCAGGGGGATTTGCTTTTCACCTTTTTATGGGAAAACCTGCCGAAAAAGCCGTCTTCCCTTTTCCTCATGCCTGCGACGCAAGATAATGGTTGGCTTCGGTCGCGGCGACCGCACCGTCCCCCGCCGCCGTCACGATCTGGCGCAGGGTTTTGGTGCGGGTGTCCCCTGCTGCATAAACGCCTTCCAGGTTGGTATGGGTATCCTCGCCCGCTATGATGTACCCGGCTTTGTCCAGTTCCACCTGCCCGGCGAAAATCTGGTTGTCCGGCGCCAGCCCCACCGCAATAAAGACCCCGTTGAGCGGGATATCCTGCTCGCTGCCGTCCTTGACGTTGCGGATCCGCAGCGCGCCCGCCACCGGCCCCGCATCGGACGCCAGGATCTCCAGCGGGATGCTGTCATAATGCAGCACAATATTCTCCCGGCTCAAAAGCGCGTCGGTCAGCACCTTGCCTGCCCGGAAGGTGTCGCGCCGGTGGATTACATGTACCTCGCTGCAAAGATTCGCCAGATACAGCGCATCCTCCACCGCCGTATTCCCGCCGCCGATGACCGCCGTCACCTTGTTGCGGAAAAACCCGCCGTCGCAGGTCGCGCAGTAGGATACCCCCCGGCCTGCAAATTCTTCCTCGCCCGGGATGCCCAGTTTGCGCCGCTTTGCACCATTTGCAATGATGACTGCACGGGCAGTATATTCCTTTCCTGAACGGGTATGCACTGTTTTTTCCTTACCTGCTAAATCAGCGGTTACCACCCCGTCAAACTGGATATCCGCCCCCTGCTCCACCGCATGGTTATACAGGTCCATGCTCAACTGCGCGCCGCTGATCTTCGACACCGCCGGATAGTTTTCCACTTCAGGGGTATTCACCATCTGCCCGCCACAGACCGCATCCTCCAAAACCAACGTCGTCCAGCCGGCCCGGCGTGCATAAATCGCTGCCGTCAACCCGGCCGGGCCCGCGCCGATAATGATCACATCATATGCTGCCATCCAAACCGCTCCCAACTATACAATATTTGTATTGTTTTTATTTTATCCTATTTTATCCGAAGATGCAACCGTTTTATACAAATCTATCCGGATTTATCTGCGAAATAGCTGCAAATCGCTACTACCATTCCCAGCACTTTTCTGCTATACTGTGGAAAAGGCTTTTGGGATTTTATCCAAAACCATGTATGGCAATCTGTATCTTTCAACAATTTCCAGGGGAGGAAGCAAGATGTTCGGCACAACGAAAGCGCCTATATTGACCATTGGGGTCGTAGGACTCGGCTTGATCGGCGGATCCATGGCCAAAGCGCTCAAAAAATATACCAATCACCGCATCCTTGGCTGCGATATCGACGAGGCCACCATCCGCGAGGCCCTGTCCAGCCGGTCGATCGACCAGGCGGCTGCGCCGGCGGATCTGTCCGGATGCGAAGTTGTCCTGTTCGCCCTTTACCCCCAGCAGACGGTCCAATTTGTCAAGGAACATCTGGACTGCTTCCGTCCGGGCTGCATTTTGGTGGACTTGTGCGGCGTCAAGCGGTATACGGTCGATTCGCTGACCGGCCTGTGCGCTGAAAAAGGGCTTACCTTTATCGGCGGGCATCCGATGGCAGGCAAAGAATGTTGGGGGTTTTCCGGCGCGGACGCCGAACTGTATGCCGGTGCAAGCATGATCCTGACGCCGGACGGACGCACCCCGCAGGCTGCGCTTTACCTGTTGACCGTGCTGTTTGCTGCGGTGGGCTTTTCCACCATTACCACCGCCACCCCCGCCGAACATGACAGCATGATCGCTTTTACCTCTCAGCTGGCGCATATCGTTTCCAGCGCCTACATCAAAAGCCCGCGCGCCCAGCAGCACGCCGGTTTTTCAGCCGGGAGTTACAAGGATTTAACCCGGGTTGCAAAGCTGAACCCCAAAATGTGGACCGAATTATTTTTGGAAAACGGCGATTACCTGGTGGAAGAGATCGATGAGATCACCCGGCATCTGCAGGAATACCGCGAGGCCATTGTGACGAAGGACGCCCCGCGGCTGTATCAGCTGCTGGAAGATGGAAGGCGCAAAAAGGAGGCCCTGCAATGAAAACGATCGACGTACATACCGGCCGGCCCTATCCCATCCATATCGGCGAAGGGCTGCTTTCCCATTTTATCGAGCTGTTCCGGCAGGTTTACGGGCAGCGCCGTCCAAAACTGGCAATCATCACCGACGATTGTGTGGACAGCCTTCCCGGTGCTTTCGGCCCGGACGGCGGGCAGCCGCCGGTCGCCTTCCTGCTGGACGCGCTGCGCCAGGCGGGATATGAAACCTGTAAATTCACCTTCCCAAATGGGGAAGCTTCCAAAAACCTGCAGGTGGTCAGCGACGTCTATGCCTTCCTCTCCGCGCATGAAATCACCCGCTCGGATGTACTGATCGCATTCGGCGGCGGCGTTGTAGGGGACCTGGCCGGTTTTGCCGCCGCCACCTGGCTGCGTGGGATCGATTTTATCCAAATTCCCACCACACTGCTCGCCATGGTGGATTCTTCCGTCGGCGGAAAAACCGGGGTGGATATCCCGCAGGGCAAAAACCTGGTCGGCGCTTTCTGGCAGCCTTCACTGGTCGTATGTGACACCAGCATGCTGCGCACACTGCCTGCATCCATTGTTGCAGACGGGATGGCTGAGGTCATCAAGTATGGCGCCATCCTGGATGCGCCCCTCTTTGACCTTCTCTGTGCGCATGCGGGCGAACCCGGGTTTTTGGAAAGCCCGCTGTTCCATACGGTGATTGCCCGCTGTGTCGAGCTCAAGCGGGATGTCGTCGAGCAGGACGAGCGGGACAAAGGGCTTCGGCAAATCTTGAATTTCGGGCATACCTTCGGGCATGCGATCGAAAAACAGTCCCAATATTCCATCCCGCACGGGGAAGGGGTCGCCATCGGCATGGTAATGATCTCCCGGGCATGCGAAAAAGCCGGGCTGACCCCTGTAGGCACAGCGGAAAAGATCGCGGCCTGCTGCGAGGCGTACAGCCTGCCTGTCGAAACGGATTACCCGCTGGAACTGCTCTGCCGGCATGCGCTGGGGGACAAAAAACGGGCGGGTTCCAAAATCACGCTGGTAACGCTCGAACAGATCGGGAAAGCGGCGCTTTATCCGGTGGAAACCGGTCGCCTGCACGCTTTTATGGAGGGACAGCATGTTTGACACGATCATCTCCCCTGCCGCACTTTCCGGCAATATCCAGGCCCCGCCCAGCAAATCCGCAGCCCACCGTGCGCTCATCTGTGCGGCGCTTTGCGGCGAGTGCTGCACTGTAAAGCCGATATCTGGTTCGGCGGATATGGCCGCCACCCTTGGGGTATTACAGGCGATGGGCGCACAGTTCCAACAGCAGGCGGAAGCCGTCCGCTTCTCCCCCGCTGTCTGGGCAAAGGAACCTGCCGCTCTATTTTGCGGGGAAAGCGGCTCCACCCTGCGTTTTTTGCTGCCGGTCGCAGCCGCGCTTGGCATCCCGGCAGCATTTTCCGGCGCAGGCCGCCTGCCTGACCGCCCAATCGGGGCGCTGACCGAACAGATGCGGCTGCACGGCGTATCCTTTTCCGGGGAAAAGCTGCCGTTCCAGATCAGCGGCAGGCTGACCGCCGGAGAGTATGCCCTGCCCGGCAATATCAGTTCGCAGTTTGTCACCGGGCTGCTGTTTGCGCTCCCGCTTTTACAGAAGGCGAGCGTCATCCGACTGACCACCCCGCTGGAATCGGCGGGTTATATCGACCTGACCATCCAGATCCTCTCATCCTTCGGCATCCGAATCGGGCACATCCCCGACGGGTTTTCCATTCCGGGCGGCCAGCGTTACCGGCTGCCGGAAAAAGCAGCTTCCCTGCCCGGTCTGGGCACGGTGATCCCGGTCGAAGGGGATTGGTCGAACGCTGCTTTCTGGATTTGTGCGGCGGCGATCGGCGGGGATGTCCGCCTGGCTGGGCTGGACCGGTATTCCACCCAGGGGGATTGCGCCATTTTGGAGATCGTAAAGCAGTTCGGCGGCGATATCCGCTGGGAGGGCGACCTGCTGCACTGCCGCGCGTCCCGGCTTTGCGGATGCCGCATCGACGCCGGGCCGGTGCCCGACCTCGTCCCCATCCTGGCGGTGACCGGCGCTTTCGCTGAAGGGGACACCGAAATTTACAATGCCGCCCGGCTGCGCATCAAGGAAAGCGACCGGCTGGCAGCCGTCCGGCAGCTGGTTTGCTCGCTCGGCGGGGATGTGGAGGAATATCCCGACCGGCTGGTCATCCATGGCGGCAAAGGCTTGCGCGGGGGCCATGCGGATGGGGCAAACGACCATCGTATCGTGATGTCGGCCGCGGTCGCCGGGGCATTCTGCCGGGAACCGGTACGGATTGCGGGCGCGCAGGCGGTGGAAAAATCTTACCCGGACTTCTTTATGAAATTGATCGATTTGGGGGGACGCTGTGATGTCATCCAGATGGGGTGAACAGTTCTGTATTTCCATTTTCGGAGAAAGCCATGGGGCTTCGATCGGGGTCGTGATCGACGGGCTGCCGTCCGGTATCCCGCTCGACCTTGCAGAAATCTCCCAATTTATGCAGCGGCGGGCGCCGGGCAGGAATAAGACCAGTACCGCCCGCCAGGAAAGCGACCTGCCACAAATACAATCCGGCTTCCATAACGGCGTCACCACCGGTACGCCGCTTTGCGCTGTCATCGCCAACAGCGATACCCATTCCTCCGATTATGCGCCCTTTTCTGCGATCGCCCGGCCCGGGCATGCCGATTATACCGGCGCGGTCCGCTATGGAGGGCATCAGGATGTACGGGGCGGCGGCCATTTTTCCGGCCGGCTGACGGCCCCGCTGTGTTTTGCGGGCGCAGTTGCCAAACAGCTGCTGAAACAAAAAGGGATCCTGGTGGGCGCACATATCGCACAGATTGCCGGGGTCAGCGACCTGGCGTTCGACCCGGTATCGCTGGATGCGGATACCCTGCTTTGCGCCGGGCAAAGGGATTTCCCGGTGCTGGACGTGCAGGCCGGGGAAACCATGCGGGAAAAAATCGAAGCCGCCCGGATGGCGCAGGATTCGGTGGGCGGCGTGGTGGAATGTGCCGCCATCGGGCTTCCGGCCGGGATTGGTTCCCCGATGTTCGGCGGCCTGGAAAACCGGATTGCCTCGATCGTTTTCGGCATCCCGGCGGTCAAAGGGCTGGAATTCGGCGCGGGCTTTGCCGTGGCCCAGCGGTATGGCAGCGAGAATAATGATGCCTTCTGCCTGCAAAACGGGCAAATCCGCACAGCCACCAACCATGCCGGCGGGATTTTAGGCGGCATTTCCAATGGGATGCCGGTGGTCTTCCGCGCGGCCTTCAAGCCCACCCCTTCCATCTCACAGGAACAGCATACGGTGGATTTTCGCGCCATGCAGGAAACCTCCATTGCCATCCATGGGCGGCATGACCCCTGCGTCGTTGGGCGCGCCGTCCCGGTGGTGGAAGCTGCCGCTGCAATTGCAATTGCAGACGCCTGCATCGAGATATTCGGCCTGCAAAACTGGTAACGCCATCCGCCGGCGGCGCATACCCTGAATAAAAAAGGGCTTGACAAGACGGCGATGCGCCGCTATAATGTGGTTAAACCTAAGACGGAGAGATAAAACCGTAAGCGCACGCACAGAGAGCTGGGGTGCTGAGAAGCCAGCCGAAAGCGGGACGGACAAATGGACTCCTGAGGGCGCGATGAAAGGCTGCGGCCGAGTATCCCGCGACGCAAACCGGCGTTAAATGGTAAGGGGCGTGTTGGCGCTCTGATGAGGTGGACGTTTTTTCGTCAATCAAGGTGGTACCGCAGGTTTTACACCTGTCCTTGGAAAAGGACAGGTGTTTTTTGTTGCTTCCGGAGGCAGCAAAGCCCGCCATACCGCCACCAACATAAAAATTTTCATTTTTATGTAAAAGGAGTCTTCTGTTATGTATGCTGTTAAAAAATTTGTCAGTGCAACCGTTGCTTTGTTGATGGCCGCTTCCCTGGCCGCCTGCCAGACCAGCGAGCCCGCTGCTTCCGAAACCTCCTCCGCTTCTTCCGAAGCGGCTTCCAGCGCCGCCGAACCGGCTTCCTCCAGTGAGGAAAGCAGTCCGGCTTCCGGCGAAACCTATGAAGTCGGCCTGATCCAGCTGATGGACCACACCTCCCTCAACCAGAT
>CALXGW010000044.1 GCA_944387965.1 uncultured Anaerotruncus sp.
AAGGACGGAAAGATCATCGAGCAGGGCAACCATCAGGAATTGCTGCAAAAAGGCGGTTTTTATGCCACCCTTTATAACAGCCAATTTTCGGTATAATTTTTTAGCACGTCCTTCTTTCCTAATCCATCCGGGCATACGTTCGGATGGATATTTTTTATCTGCTACAACTTTTACCACATGTAAAAACCGTTTTGGGACAGTGTTTTCTGTCCCAAAACGGTTTTTTAATCCCAGCCGAAGATCCGGTGGATTTATTCATGTTTGATCGCTTCCAGCGCAGAAATTTTCATGGCGCGGTTTGCCGGCAAAATCCCGGAAAATACGCCGATCAGCGTAGCAAAGACAATTGCTGCAGCAGCCAGCCAGAACGGGATCAGGGATACCGGGAGCGGTTGTCCGGATTCCCCGACCATTCCTCCCATGCCACCCATCCCGCCCATTCCTGCGAAGGAAAACTGGAAATAATTCATGGCAAAGGACGCCGCATAACTGATTCCAACGCCGATGCAGCCGCCTACAAAGCCGATCACACCCGCTTCCAATAGGAAAATGGTGCGGATATTCCCCACAACGCATCCCAACACCTTCATGACGCCGATCTCCCTGGTGCGCTCATAGATCGACATAATCATCGTGTTGGTGATACCGATTGCTGCAACCACCAGCGAAATCCCGCCCATCAGCCCTAAAAAGAGCTGCTGTTTGCGGGCGCTCTCCTGCATCGGCTTACGGATGCTTTCCATCGAACTGGTTTCAAACCCCATATCCTTGATCTGGGTTTCCACCGGGTCCACATCGTCCATCGTTTCTACCTTGACCGTCACCTGGTTATAGCCGGTATCCTCATTTTTATTGACGACGATCCGGTTGGCTTTGATATATTCCTCTTCCAGCTTTTTCAGGTCGTTGATATCCATAATGATCCCGCGGGAGGTTTCATACCCTTTGTTCCAATTCTCTTTGAGCCTTCCAACCGCCTTGATCTCCCGGCGGATATGCTGGACATCGGAATTCTCGTCCTCATTTGCCCCTTTGCTAGAAAGGTAGACCTCATCCTTCATCATATCGACGAACGGGTCACGGATCAAATTCCCGTTTTCATCCGTTTCCGGCCAGGTGTAATTATTGTATTTGCTCTTGGTATCTTCAAAATCAAAATCCGTATATTGCCCAATCAAAACATTCATCGGCTTTTTATTGTTGGTTTGGGCGCCGCTCGGATATTCGCCTTCCAGCAGTTCATATCCCATCAGCGGCATTGCCTGGGAATAGATGCCGATCACGTTTGCCCATGACATCCGGTAACGGTCATTTTTTCCTGCATAGAGATTCGGGCTGAAATAGCGGGGATTATAGATCGGTGTGGCGATGACCACACCGGGAATTGCCTGCATCTGTGCGACAGCATCGTCATCCATCACCTTTTTTTCGCCGTTTGCATCCCGTCCGTAGTTCATCACGGTAATGACCGTCAGGTCGCCCATTTGTTTGAGCATTTCCTCCTGGGAAAGGTTCATTGCAAGTCCAAGCGACACCATTACAACGATTGCGCATGTCCCCACCACCACGCCGGTCACTGTCAGCAGCGACCGCATCTTACGCCGCAGCAGATTTCCCAGGCACATGGAAATCATATCAGAGATCCTCATCGTCTTCCTCCAAAAGCTTGCGGTCACGGTGCGCACGGATCACTTTGGCAATAAATGCCAGCAGGATCAGTGCGACGACACCGCCTGCCATCCATCCCCACACCGGGATCTTCTGATACCAGGCAGGTTCCTCCACCAACATATCATCCGGATTCATCACATCCATATCATCCATCGGCGGCATCTGCATCATGATCGCATTTGCCTGGAATGGGGCGCGCGCCTCCAGCACATTCATATTGGCATCCTCATAAGTGATGAGCACTTCCCCCTGGATCAGCCCTTCTTCCATTGCTCCGAGCAGGAAATCGGCCGATTCCTCTTTCCCGCTTTCCAAGTTTCCAATGAATTGGCTTTGTCCCGGCTGGCTGATATTCCCGGAAATGGTGGCTGTCACATTATAAACCTCGGTCTTGCCTTTATTGACAAAGGTCACCTCGAAGCTCTGATCCTCGCCCACATAGATTTCCGCCGGCACTTCCACCGGATTCAAAGTGAACCTGTCCATCTGCGCGACCGGGATACTGATCTCTTCCGCCGAACTAAGCTGTTTGCGTTCCTCGCTGATGACCGATTCAAAAGTAAAATCGAATTTGATTGCATGGGAGATCGGTTCGGCATTTGGCTTGACCGAAAATTGGATCGTCTTTTCCACCGTTTCCTTGCGCGACATCTTTTCCACATAAAACGTGTTGGACGACCCTTTCAGGGTAAATGCCTCGGGTACAGTGGCTTTCATCACAATATTGTCGATCGGCAGCTTATCGCTGGTATTGGTAAAGCGCACCGTCAAGCTGAAATCCCGTGCCGCCGTCACATTCCCGCCGCCATAATCGAAGGAAGAAATGATGATATTGGGCGTCGGCGGCGGGATATCCGGCTTACTGGAGGAAGAATCGTCGTCATCGTCGTCATCATCGTTATTTTTGCGCGTATCCAGTTCGCACCCTTCAACCACTTGATCGAAGCTGCGCACCGGATAAAACGGGTCGTTATAATCCACATCCAGCAGCATCCGGTTGGTCGTTCCATCATAGCGCACGCCGCTGAATACCACCGTATACGATACCCCGTTATTGCTCCAATTGCGGATATCTTCGATCTTTACCGAATTATAAGTGATGAAATCCGAGTTGATGCGGATCGAAAAATGGTCGGGATCAAGCGCTGTAAACTCTGCTTTGGTCAGCGCGGAATCCTCAATGGTCACCTTGAACGCATAATAATTGCGACGATAGGTGACTTTGGAAACGGTGGTGCTGGCGTCCGAATAAAACCTGGCTGAAGACAGCGAATAGCTTCCAACCGTCAGATTGGTCACGATATCAACGGAAAATTCCTGTTTGAACGTACCGCCTGCTGTATCCTGGTAAGACAGCTCAAACGCACACACATCGATCTTTTTTTCCGCATACCGGACGCCTGTCACGGTTACGGTATAACCCACCGTTCCCGCCTGTGCATCCTCCTGGATATCTGAAATGGTGACCGTACTGGTACCCTGCTTTTGGAAATTATCCCGTTTAAATTCAAGTGCAGGCTGGCTGTCATCCGCTTTTGGGGCCGGGATGGTGACCGGCTGGGTGATTTGCAGGATCAGTTCGGTGATATCCGCCCCATCGTCCAGCGCCGTTGTTGTCAGGTCGATCCGGCTCCCGCCCACCACGGCAGTAATCCCGGTGACTTCCGCCTGGCCGCTGCTGCGGGATACTGCCGAGCGTGGCGCAGCATTGTTTTGGGTATCTGCCGATGGCTGCGCCTGTTCGGCCTCACCCTCTGCCGTTCCTTCCTGCGTCCCTCCTGCCTCCTGTGTTCCTTCCGCCTGTGTGGCGCTGGATATATGTAATTCAGCAGCAAAAGCTGTCCCTGCAATGGAAAACAGGCAAACAGCCGCTAGAAGCAATGCCAAGCTGCTCCGATAAAAATGTTTCATTCTGTGCGTTCCCCTTCCGATTGTGTTTCTTCCGAAGCGGCAGATTGCCCTTCCTGTTCCGGGACGTCCTGCTCCGGTATCGGCAAACCCTTATCCCCCTGCCGGTCCTCTCCGGGCATCTGCTTCCCGTCTTCCAACGTATTCCCGTCCGGCGGCGAATTTTCTTCCGCTTGCGGGGTTCCGTCCTCCGGGACGGCGTCTTCCCCTTCGATCCCGCTGTAAATGGGGGTATGCACCTTATCATCTGTGATTTCCCCATCGATCAGGGTGATCACCCGGTCGGCATATTCTGCAATTTCCGGGTCATGCGTGACAATAATCAGCGTTTCTTTATATTTTCTGGCGAACCGCACCATCATCTTCATGATTTCAATGGTGGTTTTGGTGTCCAGATTGCCGGTCGGTTCATCGGCAAAAATGACCTTTGGCTTTGTGACAAAAGCGCGTGCAATGCCTACCCGCTGCTGCTGGCCGCCTGACATCTGGGTCGGCTTATGATACGCCCGCTTTTTCAGCCCCACCGCCGCCAGCATCTTCAGCGCCGCTTTGTGGCGCCTGCCCCGGCTGACCCCTTTAAAAATCAGCGGCAGCGCCACATTTTCTGCCGCCGTCATAGTCGGCATCAAATTATATGACTGGAAAACAAACCCCAGCGAGCGTTGGCGGAACAGCGCCAGCTGATTTTCGCTGAGTTTTGAGATATTCGTTTTTCCGATGTAGACCGACCCGCGCGTCGGTTTTTCCAACCCCGCAAGCTGGTTGAGCAGGGTGGATTTCCCCGAACCAGACGTCCCTACGACGCAGACGATCTGCCCTTGCAAAACCTCCAGGCAGATATCCCGCAGCGCAACCACTTTTTCATCCCCCACCCGGTAGACCTTACGCAGATGCTCGACCCGGATGATCGTTTTTGGATCTCCCAAGGGCGACCTGCCCCTCCCTTCGCCGGTATTCTCCCGCCCGTGCATGCCCCGGTCGCCGTCCTCTGCTGTTTTCCGGCTTTTCACGCCGGATTGCGGCCCTTTTGGAGCAGATGGAAAAAGCTATATGCACGGTGTCTTTAAATGAAACCAAATTCCTATCATATTTGGGGACAGCCTTGCGAAAAATTCTCACCCATTCCCATCACGATATTATTTTTATCATATCACAGTTTGCACAAAAATAGAAGGGCCTGCTGTCGCCGAACCTTCTAACAAATTTTGTAAAAGTGACAAAAAAGGGCTGCGCCGGGATCAGGAATCCTGGCACAGCCCTGCTGCATCTATTCGCTGCCCGATTGGGCGCATATTTTTTGTTCAGTTAAAGAACTGGTTAAAGAATTCTTCCAGGTCGTCATACCCATATCCCCGATTATTTTCCGGGGTTTCTTCCGGCTCAGCCGGCTGGGTCGGTTGGGTCTGCTGTTGGGTTTCGGTCGTTGTCAAGTCCCCGGTATCTTCCATCAGGATCACATCGACGGTAAAGAAGGTTCCGCTCTCACCGAGCCTGGTCGCCGGACGATAAATCTCCAGTTCCACCGTTTCCCCCGGTTTCTTGCCTTCCAGTACATCGGTCAGGGACTGGAACCCATCCAGTTCCGCCCCATCCGCTTTGGTGATGATATCCCCCGGGACAACGCCTTTCTTGGAGATATCCGAACCTTCCAGCGTCGACTGTACAAACAGCCCGGTGGGCACATTGTTCAGCCGCGCCAACACTTCATCCACTGCGGACGCTGTCACGCCCAGCATGACCCGCCCGGTAACATATCCATAGTTGATCAGGTCGTCCACGACCGGCTTTGCTTCATTCGACGGGATCGCAAATCCCATGCCGTCGGCGCCTTCACGCACGACCTTTGCGGAATTGATCCCGCTGACCTGCCCACATTCATTGACCAGCGCGCCGCCCGAGTTGCCGGGGCTGATGGCTGCATCGGTCTGGATCAGGTTGGAATAAGTGGTAACGCTCGTCTGGGAGCTGTCGGTCGCCGTCAGGGTACGGTTCAGGCCGGAAACAATCCCCTCGGTCACACTGCCGGCAAATTCCAGCGACTGCGGGTTGCCGATCGCGATCACCTTTTCGCCAACTTCCACCTGGTCGGAATTTCCGAATACCGCTGCCGGCAGGCCGGTGGCATCGATCTTGATGACCGCCAGGTCGGTCTTGGTATCCATCCCAACGATATGCCCTTCGTATTTGGTTTCGCCGTCGCTGAGCAATACGGTAATGCCTTTTGCGCCGTTGACCACATGCGCATTGGTCACGATATATCCATCCTCACGGATGATGATGCCGCTGCCCATGCCCTCGGCCTGGTAATTCTGGTAGTTCACATAAGTAGTGATCGCCACTACCGAAGGGGACACCTGCTTCACAATCTGTTTGGTGGTCAGTTTCCCATCCGGCAGGGTTTCGTCCTCTTCTTGCGGGACATCCTGGACAGTCATCCCTTCCAGCTTATCGGCAGGCACTACCAGCGTATTATCCGAAACCGGGTCGTTAGGCACCACAGTGGAATGGGAGGATGTCACACTGTAAAAAATCCCGACACCTGCAAAGGATACCAGTGTCAGTATTACGATCACCGCCATGACGACCGCAAAGACCATCAGCCCTTTATTGCGTTTCCTGGGCCGGGCCGCCTGTACGCTCTGGTAATCGGAGAAGTTCCACTGGTACGGGTCATTTTTCCCTGCTACCGGCTGTTTGCTGGATTCTTTCTGCCATCCTCTGGAAGCGGAATACTGTTCCGACTGTCCATTATATGGGGCGCCACCCTGCCAGCTGCCGGAAGAGGCCTGCTGCTCCTGCTGCCCATCATATGGGGTGCCGGCCTGCCAACCGCTGGAAGCATTGTTTTGTCCCTGCGGGGCTGACCATTTATATGGATTATGTTCCTGTCCATTTTGTTGGTCCCCATTTTCGGGGGCGCTGTTCGGATTATAATTTTCGTTCATATATCTCATGCCTTTCCGCATTTATTTTTGTTGACTTTAGTATATCGAATAATTGTTAAGATACAATAAATGAGATTTGAAAAGATTTTCTGGATTTCTTAACAGGTTTTTGAACTGTTTTTGTCATTTTTTGCTTTGAGTTTTGCGGATTTGGCAGGCTTTGGAATACTGAATTCAAATTCGCAATATTCCCCTTCCACACTGCGCACCACGATATCCCCGCCATGCAGATTGATGATCGAGCGCACGATATGCAGCCCCAACCCAGCGCCGCCTTTATCCCGGCTGCGGGATTTATCCGTCTTGTAAAACCGGTCGAATACATGCGGGATCTCGTCCTTGGGAATCCCATCCCCGGAATTGCGGATGGCTACATAGGTGAATTTATCATCTTCCGAATAATGCACGCTGATTACGCCGCCTTCGTTGGCAAATTTTACCGCGTTTTCGATCAGGTTATACACCACCTGATGAATCAGATCCGGGTCGGCCTCGACCATCACCCGCCCGGTATCCAGCCCGCGCATCTCGATATGCTTATCTTCCAGCTGCTTTTCAAACGTAAACACCGTGCGCAACACGGTATCGTTGATATCAAACAAATCCGGTTTGATCTCCAGTTCGCCCGCTTCGATCCGTGCAATATTCAGCATCGAGCGCACCAGCCGCGCCAGCCGCTTGGTTTCATCCGACACGATCCGCAGGTAATCATCCCGTTTTTCGGGCGGGATGGTGCCGTCAAGGATCCCGTCCACAAACCCTGCAATCGTTGTCATCGGCGTACGCAGTTCATGCGAAACATTCGCTGTAAACGAACGCCTGGTCACCTCGGTCGTCGCCAATGAGGAAGCCATATTGTTGAACGAGATCGCCAGCTGCCCGAGTTCGTCATAACTCTCCACCGGCACCCGTACAGTGAAATCCCCTTTTGAAAAGCTCTGGGTCGCCGCCACCATCTTGCGCAGCGGCCGCACCAGATCAGCCGTCAGGAAATAGACGGCGGCAAACGCCAGGATCAGGACTGCCAGCGAACTGACGATGAACATCTTGAGGATCTGCGCCAAAAATTCCGTCAGGATATCCGCCGAGGTGGATACAAAGATCACCGCAGCAGGGACGCCCTCATCGGTGGCTACCGGGATACCGACAGTATAATGCGCTTCTTTATACAGGCCGTCCAGCCGCCCGACTTCCCGGTATTCGCCATCTGTAAACACCTTGGAAACGATCTTTTTGGAAATATTGGTACTCTGCGGTTTTTGTTCCTCCCCTTCCACATACAGCAATATCTCCCCCTCGGTGTTGACCAGGTAGATATCCGACTGGATGGCATGCGCCAGGATGGAATACATCGGCATTACCACCCGGGTATTGACCGCCTTGTAGTCGTTGCTTTTAAAATCTTCATACGTCAGGGCCGCAGCCTGCTGGGCATTATATCCCAGCAACTCATACCGGTCCTCTTTGAAATATTGCGAAGCAAAGGCCAGCAATACTGCGCCCAGGATGGTGATCGACAGCAGAATGACTGCTGAAACCATCACAAAATGCTTGCTGAATAAGGTTTTTTGCATCAAAAGACACCTGCGCTTTTTTCCACGTTATAAAAAACCGGACGGGAAACCTTTTCCCGCCCGGCGTTTTCATTCTTTCACTTCAAACTTGTAGCCGACACCCCAGACGGTTTTCAATGTCCACTGATCGGAAACGCCTTCTAATTTTTCACGGAGCCGCTTGATATGCACATCCACCGTCCGGCTGTCCCCGTAATACTCGAATCCCCACACCTCGTCCAGCAGCTGGTCGCGGGTGTATACCCGGTTCGGGTTGCTCGCCAGATGGTACAGCAGTTCCAGCTCCTTCGGCGGCGTATCCACCACTTTGCCGTCCACCTTCAGTTCATATTTGGTCATGTTGACCACCAGCTTATCATAGCTGACTTCCTTATTATCGGCCTCGGCGGCATTTTTCCCTGCGCGCCGCATGATCGCCTTGATCCGCGCCACGATTTCCTTCGGGTCAAACGGCTTGACCACATAATCATCCGACCCAAGTTCCAGCCCCAGCACCTTATCAAACGTTTCGCCTTTGGCGGTAATCATAATGATCGGGCAGTTGGATTTTTTGCGGATTTCCCGGCACACCTGCCAGCCGTCCAGCTTCGGCATCATAATATCCAGCAGGATCAGGTCGGGCGCTTCGGATGCAAATTTTTCCAGCGCTTCTTCCCCGTCGTTTGCAATCGCCAGCGTGTACCCGTCTTTTTCCAAATATAAGCGCAGCAATTCGCAGATATTGCGGTCGTCGTCACAAATCAGGATTTTTCCGGTGGACATGGTAGTTACCCCCTCTGCCTCTCAAAATGTCATTTGTGGGAAATATATCTGATCGATTCTTTCCAAAAAATTTTTCTCTATTCTGAGTATAGCACAATTATACCTGAAAATCATTCCTTTTGGTGAATATTTTTTGAATATAGATTGTACGATGTTAAAATTTATCCGCGGCCCCGGCCTGTCTTTTTCCTGCCGCCGCCATCCCGTTTCGGAGCGGCGCCGGCTGCTTTTTTACGGCCGTCCCGAAGGCTGCTTGTGCCCTTCCCGCCATATGCCCTGCCGCCCTGCGCCGGCTGCCTTTTGCCGGCATCCTCCTGCCTTTGGGGGCGTTCAGGCGCAATCAGGCAGCCCGGCCCATATCCGATCAAATCTTCCCGTTTGGCGCGGTGCAGCGCCGTCATCACCGCACGGCGGTTTTCCGGCTTAAAATATTGCAGCAGCGCCCGCTGCATCCATTTTTCCTCCTGGGTACGCGGGACAAACACCTCCTTCAGGGTGTACGGGTCCAGCCCGGTATAAAACATACAGGTGGAAACCGTCCCCGGCGTCGGATAAAAATCCTGCACCTGTTCCGGACGGATATGATGCTTTTTCAAAAAACAGGCCAGCTTGATGGCATCCTGCAAAGTGGAACCTGGGTGGGAAGAGATCAGGTACGGCACCAGGTACTGTTCCTTGCCGACCTGTTCGGTCAGCCGGTAAAACCGCTTGGCAAACCGTTCATAGACCTCGATATGGGGTTTGCCCATGCAGTCGAGCACATGCGCGCTGCAATGTTCCGGCGCCACCTTTAACTGCCCGCTGACATGGTATTCCAGCAGTTCCCGCATAAAGGTGTCGTCCTTTTCCAACATCATATAATCATACCGCAGCCCCGACCGCACAAATACCCGCTTGACGCCGGGTATTTTGCGCATCCGGCGCAAAATCTCAAGATATTCCTGATGATCCACCTTGAGCGCCGGGCATGGGGTGGGCGCCAGGCATTTCCGTTCAGCACAGAGCCCTTTTGTCAGCTGCTTTTCGCAGGACGGATGCCTGAAATTGGCCGAAGGACCGCCCACATCGCTGATATACCCCTTGAACCGCGGATTATGGGTAAACCGTTCGGCCTCCCGCAGCACCGAATCCATGCTCCTGCAGGTCACCGCCCGGCCCTGATGGAATGCAATCGAGCAGAAATTGCAGTTGCCGAAGCAGCCGCGGTTATGCATGATCGAAAACTCCACCTCCTGGATGGCTGCCACCCCGCCCAGCGCTTCATAGCTGGGATGGTACATCCGCTCAAACGGCAGTTCGAATACCGCATCCAGTTCTTCGGTTGTCAGTGCCGGCATCGGTTCGGCCTGCACCAAAAACAGGTCGTCCCCCTGTTTTTGGATGATCTTGCGTCCCCGCACAGCATCCTGTTCCTCAATTTCCGTATGGGTCGCCTTTGCATAGGAAAGCTTATTTTCTTTCACCTTCGCATAAGACGCCACCGAAACCGCATCCGTCGGCAATCCCAGCTGGTTGGTCAGCCAGCAGACCCCCCGGCATCGGATCTGCGCCGCTGGGACGCCGGCTGCCAGCTCTTTTGCGATATGGGCCGTCTGTTTTTCACCCATCCCAAAAATTAACAGGTCGGCTTTGGAATCCACCAGGATCGAAGGTTTCACCTCATCCGCCCAGTAATCATAATGCGCAAACCGGCGCATCGAAGCCTCCAGCCCGCCGATCACGATCTGCGCGTCCGCAAACAGCCTGCGGATGGCATTGCAGTAGACGATGGTCGCCCGGTCCGGCCGTTTGCCGGCTTTCCCGCCCGGCGTATAGGCGTCGTCACTGCGGCGGCGTTTGGCTGCCGTATAATGGGCGACCATCGAATCGATATTGCCCCCCGTTACCCACCATCCATATTTTGGCGCGCCAAAGGTCAGATAATCCGCATCCCGCACCGGTTGGGCGATCATCCCCACCCGGAACCCCAACGATTCCAACAAACGGGAAACGATCGCGATCCCAAAACTCGGATGATCCACATATGCGTCCCCGGTCACGCAGATAAAATCCACCGCATCCCATCCGCGTTCCTGCATTTCTTTTTTGGACAAAGGCAAAAACATATCGAATCCCTTCCTAATACCTGCCGGCCTGTTTGAAAAAACCGGGGAAGTCGTCCTGCTCCCCCGGTTTTCCCGGTTTACTCCTCCCTGGAAAGCTTCATTTCAGCCAACCGCTCGGGCGTTATCAATACCTGCCTGGGCTTGCTGCCTTCAAACGGCCCGACAATCCCACGCGCTTCCATCTCATCCACGATGCGCGCCGCACGGGCATATCCCAGCTTGAGCCGCCGCTGCAACAGCGAGGTGGACGCCATGCCTGCTTCCACCACACATTCGATGGCGGCCATCAGCATCTCGTCTTCGCCGTCCGAATCGTCAGACGATTCGGACGCGCCCGTCCGGCCGCCTTTCCCGGCGATCACATGGCTGTCGATCTCCTGGACGATCTGATCGTCATATTCAGCCGTGCTGTCATTTTTGATATATCCGATGACCGCTTCAATCTCGTCGTCGGCCACAAAGCACCCCTGCACCCGCCGCGGCTTGGCCGCCCCGACCGGGTTGAAGAGCATGTCCCCGCGTCCCAGCAGCTTTTCCGCACCGCCCATATCCAAAATGGTGCGGGAATCCACCTGCGAAGAAACCGCAAATGCAATCCGGGACGGGATGTTCGCCTTGATAACGCCGGTGATGACATCCACCGATGGGCGCTGGGTCGCGATCACCAGATGCATGCCTGCCGCACGCGCCATCTGCGCCAATCGGCAGATATAATCCTCGATCTCATTCGGTGCAGCCATCATCAAATCGGCCAGCTCGTCGATGATAATGACTACCTGTGGCATCTTTTCCAGCCCTTCGGTGCGTTCGGCCAGCTGGTTAAAAGAATCCAGGTCGCGCACCGAATGGTCGGCAAACAATTTATACCGTTTGAGCATTTCCGTCACTGCCCAGGAAAGCGCGCCCGCGGCTTTTTTCGGGTCGGTCACAACCGGCACCAGCAGCTGCGGGATGCCGTTATACATCCCCAATTCCACCACTTTCGGGTCGATCATCAAAAACCGCACCTCATCCGGCGCAGATTTGAACAGCAGCGATATGATGATCGAGTTGATGCAGACCGATTTTCCCGAGCCGGTGGAACCAGCGATCAGAAGATGGGGCATTTTCCCAATATCCGCCAACGCAATGTTGCCCGCAATATCCCGCCCGAGCGCCACCGTCAGCTTGCTTTTCGCATTGCGGAACTCGGGGGAATCAATGATCTCCCGGATCGGGACGGCAGAAATCACCTTATTCGGCACCTCAATGCCAACCGCCGCCTTATTGGGGATCGGCGCTTCAATGCGCACCCCGGCCGCAGCCAGATTGAGCGCAATGTCGTCCGCCAGGCCGGTGATCCGGCTGATCTTCACGCCGGCCGACGGCTGCAATTCATATCTTGTAACGGCAGGCCCGCGGGAAATATCCACAATCCGGGTCTGTACCCCGAAGCTTGCCAGCGTATCCACCAGCCGCTGCGCATTGGACTTGAGTTCTTCGCTCATATTGGCGTCCGCTTTCTGGGCGGGCTCGCGCAGCAGCGTCACCGGCGGCTTGATGTATATGGGCTTGACCGGGATGGTCGCGCTGCTCTCCAGTTCTGTCTGGATTTCCTGGTCGGGCTCACCCTTCTGCACAGTCTCTTTTGAAAAATGCGGGAGCGGTTCCAGGTCATCGCCATCCCCCTGGCCTTCGTCAAAAACCGCTGCATTCGGCGCTTCCTGCGCACCGCCATCCGTCTGGAAGCGGAATTTCCCGCTATCGGTCGCCGCACGGTTCACTAGTTCATCCAAAGAAGGTTCGGGCGGCTGGACAAACTGCATCGGGTCGTCAGAAAGCTCCAAAGAAAAGCCGCCGACCTCGCTGGGCACAAAATCATCATCCACCGGCACATCAATATCAAACCGCGCCTGCGTCGCCGGCGGGGTATCTGCCGGGATCTCCTTCCGGTCCGGTTCCTCCGCTGCCTGCGGCTCCTGCTTTTGGGCAGCTTTTCCCCCTTCGATTACCGTCAGCTTGGGTTTTTCCCTGCGTGCTTCGCCATCCAGCGGGATATCAATGCTGCGGCGGTGGGCATTCGCCTGGCTTTCTCGCTGCAAACGCCGTTCCTCCTGTTTTTCCAGCCGGGCGCTGTAGCTTTCTTCCAGATGCCGCACCGGTTTATGCGCTGCACGCGCAATCCCGATCAAAGTGCTGCCGGTGAGCAGCATCAAAGAAACAAAAACCAGCAGCACGATGATGATCCCCGCCCCGGTTTTGCCGAATCCCAGCAAGAGCGGAAGCCCCGCCACTGTCCCCAGCAGCCCGCCGGATTTGACCTCGATGCCCATCATAATGCTTTCCACCAGCATGTCCAGCACATGGGAACTGTGCGGCTCGCCCATCATGAATATTTGCAGCGCACCGCAGAAAAAGGTCAGCAGCAGCCCGCACAGCCAGGCCCGCGCCTTGACCGGCTTGTCCATCGTCAACAGCACCGCTATGTAAATCAAAATGGCCGCTGCAAAAATCGCCCCTGGCCCAAACAGACCAAATAAGGCATTATGCAGCCAGTTCCACGCGCTTGCCCCCTGGAACAGGGTGAGCGCAGCCAAAAAAATACCGATTGCAAACAGAAATATCGCATGCATCTGCCGTTTGGCACGCCGCTGCGCCGTATTGCGCTTGCGTGCCGACGCACTTTGGCTCCCTGCCCTCTTTTTTCCTGCAGCAGAACCGGACGAACTGCCGCTCCTTGTTTTCCCACTGGTCGCCATAGCCGAAAATTGGCCCCCTTTTTTGCCGAAATGAAACCCGTGCCGTTTTTTATAAGAGGGACGACACCCATCCCTGGATCGGATACCCCGTGAACCGGTCGATAAATCCGATCGTCAAAACCACGATCCCCAAACATAAGGTGTAATATCCAAACAGCCGGAACCGGTCCCCTTTAATCAGCCACTGCACCAGCTTGATCGAAAGCACCCCGAACACCGCCGCTGTCACAAATCCTGTCAACATCACCGGCACCGGCAGCGTGACCCCTTCTGCCACCGCATCCTTCGTTTCCAGGATGATCGCCCCCAGTACCGCCGGGATACCCAAAATAAACGAATAAGACACCGCATATTGCCGCTCCAATCCGCAGAGCAGCCCGGTGGAAATGGTCGCGCCTGACCGCGAAATCCCCGGCATGGTGGCGACCACCTGCGCCGCCCCAACCGCAAGCGCATCCGACGCCCGCATCCCATTGGCTGCTTTTCTGCCGCGCGCGCGGGAAGATGCGGTCAGCAGCGCGCACCCGGTCACCAGGAAGCAAAACCCTTCAACAGTGATATCCCGGTCGGTCGAAAAGCCGGACACCCAATCCCGCAGCGCCACGATCAGCGCCAACGGGACGAGCGAAAGCAGCAGGAACAGCAGCATCCGCCGTTCCTCATTCATCCGCCGGGCTGAAAATTTCCCCCGGCATAAATCCCCCACCAATGCGAACGCTTCCCAAAGCAGCGCCCACAAGGTCGGGAAAAATACGATGCAGACCGCCACCAATGTGCCGGCATGCAGCAATATGGAAAATAAAAAGCCGGTTTCCCCGCTGTTCCCGGTAAAATACTGGAACAGCGAAAGATGCCCCGAGCTGGAAACCGGCAAAAACTCTGTAAACCCTTGCAAAACCCCTTGCAGAAATGCTTCCAATACTGTCATGTCAGAACCTCACCCTTATTACCCTCCAGGGCGCTTTAACACGCTTCCCGGCCGGTATCTGGGATCCAGATACATCGCCGGGTCGGTGGAGATCAGCCTTGAAACAGTAAACTCCCCGCCCTGTTCTATGCCTTGTATATAACTGTTATGCACTCTTCGCACAGCATATTCCGGCGGCGGTGAAGGGAAAACCTGTTCGGGCGGAACGATACTGTATAGGATCATACCTGTTCCCCCTCGATCATGGCATAAAGCGCTTCGATCACGTCGGATACGCCGCCCAGCGCGTCGATCAGCCCTTCCTCCACTGCGCTCTGGCCGTCCAGCACAGTGCCGACATCCATCACCAGTTCATCCTTATTCATCATCAGCTGCCGGAACCGCTCGGCGGAAATGTTGGAATTATCGGTCACAAATTTGACGATCCGCTCCTGCATCCGGTCAAAATAGCTGAGTGTCTGCGGCACGCCGAGCACCAGCCCGTTCATCCGCACCGGATGCACCGTCATGGTAGCCGACGGCACAATAAAGCTTTTGCGTGCGCTCACTGCCAGCGGTACCCCGATCGAATGCCCGCCGCCCAATACCAGTGAAACGGTCGGCTTGCGCATACCGGAAAGCAGTTCCGCAATGGCAAGCCCTGCCTCCACATCCCCGCCCACCGTATTCAGGATGACCACCAGCCCTTCGATCTCCGGGTCCTGTTCCACTGCCAGAAGCTGGGGGATCACATGCTCATACTTGGTGGTCTTATTCTGTGCCGGCAAAATATAATGCCCCTCGATCTGCCCGATGATGGTCAGGCAGTGGATCACATGCTTGCCCTTTTTGGCGGTGATCCCACCGGTTTCCACAATCTGGCCGGTCTGCTCAGAAAGCTCCTGTTCTTCCTGCGGTTGACCATCTTCATTTTTCAACATGGTTTGCTGCTCCAAAAATCCATCCAAAACCGTTACCTCCTTTATCATTGGAAACGGTTTTAGCATTGCCGGAACAGCGCCAAATCATGCGTCTTTTGGTATCCATACACATTTTTATATTATAACAGTTCTCCCCGGAATGTCAAACGCGCCCCACACATAAAGCACCTGCCCGTCCCAACAGATAAATGGCGGTCGGATGGGCAAAAATACCCTTGGGAAACGGCTTGCCGGGCGGTATCCCTCTCCGGCTTTCCCTTTATCATACCAACGTCTGCACGCAAAAAAGGAAAAATTTTCCCGACAGTGGGGCTACTGCGGCTATAATTAAAAATGCACAGCCAAATTCACGGCTGTGCATCTCAAATATATGGGATGTCGCCTTTTAATAATTTGACCCGCCGGTCAGCGATTCGTCATTCACGACCCATTGCTCGGCCACATTATACACCCGGAACTGGTCGCGGGTATCCCGCACGATCACAGTGGAGATCCCGGCATTGATAATCAGGCGGGTACACAAAGAACATGGGCAGGCATTTTTGACATATTCCCCGGTATCCACCTCTTTGCCCACCAGGTAGAGCACCGCGTCCAGCATATCCACCCGCGCGGCATGGATGATCGCATTCATCTCCGCATGTACCGAACGGCATAATTCATACCGTTCCCCCCGCGGGACATTCAGTTTGGTCCGGGTGCAATACCCCAAATCGGAACAGTTCTGCCGCCCTCTCGGCGCGCCCACATATCCCGTAGATACGATCTGGTCATTTTTGACAATGATCGCCCCAAAATTTCGCCGCAGGCAGGTCCCCCGTTCCGCCACCGTTTCCGCAATGTCCAAATAATAGTTAATCTTATCCCTTCTTGTCATCCCGCTGCACATCCTTTATTTCAGTATCCGCTGCATAAGCCATGGCACCGCCCCAAACCTTTTTAAGATGCCGTCAAAAGTCCGGTAATCCAGGCTTGCAGCTTTCCGCCATACGCATTATAATTAAGATAGGCAGGGTCTTGCCGCTTCAGGGTTTCCGCCCAGATGTCAAAAAGCACAAGCCCTCACACCAAAAACCGGCAACGCTGCCGTTTTTTCTATTTTACTATAAATTGCCTGCAGACGCAAGGGACGAAAACGCATCTGGGGCAGATCGGGGGCATTATGGACAACCTTTCGAATATCGGCGTCATCAAAGACCTGCTCACCCGCTATGGGTTCACCTTTTCCAAATCGCTTGGGCAAAATTTCCTGGTCAACCCTTCAGTCTGCCCGCGGATGGCAGAATTGGGCGGCGCGGCGCCCGGGGTTGGAGTGATCGAGATCGGCGCAGGCATCGGGGTTTTGACTGCCGAACTTTCCAAGCGGGCTGAAAAGGTTGTCTGTATTGAGATCGACCGCCGGCTGCTTCCGATCCTGGATGAAACGCTGGCGGGCTGCAGCAATGTCAAAATCGTCAACGCCGACGTGTTGCAGGTCGACCTGCAGGCGCTGATCCGGGAAGAATTCCCCGGTATGCCGGTCGTTGTCTGCGCCAACCTGCCTTACTACATCACGTCGCCCATCCTGATGGCGCTGCTCGAACAGCGCCTGCCGATCGACGCCATTACCGTGATGGTGCAGCGGGAAGCGGCGCAGCGCCTTTGCGCCGAACCGGGTACGCGGGAGGTAGGGGCAATCAGCATCGCCATCCGCTATTACAGCCTGCCAAAGGTACTTTTCCAGGTTTCACGGGGTTCTTTCATGCCGGCCCCGGATGTGGATTCTTCAGTCATCCGGCTGGATATCCCCCGGCAGCCGCTGGTGGATGCGTCTGCGCCGGCTTTTTTCAAGGTCGTGCGGGCTGCATTTTCGATGCGGCGCAAAACGTTATCCAACTGCCTGGCTTCCGGGCTGGGGATTTCCAAAACCGACGCGGTACAGCTGCTCGGCCAAGCGGGTATCCCGGCATCTGCGCGCGCTGAACAGCTGACCTTAAAACAATTTACTGACATTGCAAACCTGGTGTGAAGCTTCTCTTCCATTTTCTTGCATCCCATTATTTATTGTGATAAGATGATGAAAAGGCGCGATATATCCTGGCCGACAAGCTGTAGGGGGGGACATTTTTGCCAAAGAAAAGGATTCATATCAAATCTGTATTTAATTTCCTGTTCAGTAAAGTGGTCATTGTGGCTCTGCTGATCCTGATCCAGCTGGCTATATTGCTGGTTTCGGTGATCCTGCTGGCGGATTATTTTGCGACGATCTATGCCGTTTTGATGGTCCTGAGCATTTGCATCACCATTTGGCTGGTCAACAAGGACCAAAACCCATCATACAAGCTGGCCTGGGTCATCCTGATTTTGGCGTTCCCGGTCTTTGGTGGGCTGTTTTATCTGCTTTTCGGCAACAAGGGCATGCCGAAAAAACTGGTCAACCGGATCTATGGCGCGCGGGAATATTCCAAAAAGCATCATTGCCCACCCACCACCTGTGTTGAACAGCTCAAACAGGAATTGCCGCAGTATGCGCCAATAGCCAACTTCCTGATGCATACTACCGGCGCCCCTTTGTGGCGCAACACCCAGACGGAGTATTTCCCGCTGGGTGAAAACATGTGGGAAAGCATGGTGGTTGAACTTGCCAAAGCACAAAAATTTATCTTTATGGAATATTTTATCCTGGAAGAAGGGAAAATGTGGGACCCGATCTTCCGCATTTTAAAAGAAAAAGCTGCCCAAGGGGTCGACGTCCGCTTTATGTATGACGATATCGGTTCGATCCAGACTTTATCCCACCGCTACCCAGCCACCCTCCGGGCCGCCGGGATCAAATGTGTACCGTTCAACCCGTTTAAACCCCATCTTAACTCGCTGATGAACTATCGTGACCACCGTAAAATTACCGTCATCGATGGGAATGTCGGGTATTGCGGAGGGATCAACATTGCGGACGAATATATCAACGCATATGAAAAATATGGGCATTGGAAGGATACCGGCGTGCTGCTGCGCGGGGAAGGCGTCTGGAATCTGACGGCGCTTTTCCTGTCTTTATGGAATTTCAGCCGGCCCACCGACACCGATTTCACCCGTTATTCCCCCGGTGTCCCCTGCAAAAGCGATGGGTTCGTCCAGGCGTTCGGCGACAGCCCGCTGGACCGGATCAATGTGGCAGAAGAGGTCTATATGCAGATCATCAGCCGCGCTACCCAATATGTCTATATCACCACCCCGTATCTGATTTTGGACAATGAGATGATTACCGTACTGTCGGCTGCCGCCCGCAGCGGGGTGGACGTGCGCATCATCACCCCGCGCATACCGGATAAATGGTTCATCCACGAAACCACCCGTTCCTTTTATCAGATCCTGCTGAACGCAGGGGTGCATATCTATGAATACAAGCCCGGCTTTATCCATGCGAAGATGTTTGTCAGCGATGATTCGGTCGCTGTCGTCGGCACTGCCAACATGGATTACCGCAGCTTTTACCTGCATTTTGAATGTGGCGTGGCTTTTTATCAATCCAGCATCGTGCATAAGGTAAAGGAGGACATCCTTTCCACACTCGAACAATGTTGGAAAGTACCGCATAATTATCAGAAACAGGTCCCCCTCTGGCGCAGGATCATCCGCTCGTTGCTGCGGCTCTTCTCCCCTATGATGTA
>CALXGW010000045.1 GCA_944387965.1 uncultured Anaerotruncus sp.
ATCTGCAACAAAGGCAACTCCGGGCAGCTGCTGGTTTCCGAGCTGCTGAAAGTGATGGGCCGCGAGGACTATTACGACCTGCAATACCTGACCCCGGCGGAAAGCTATGAAGCGCTGAACACCCAGATGATCGATTCGCTGTGGATCTGTGCATGCGACCCGCATTCTTCCGTAACCGAAATCTTTAACATGCCTGGCGGCGCGCGTTTTATTGAATTCAGCGACGAGCAGATCCAGCTTTTCCTGGATTCGTGCAGCTACCTGAGCGAAGGGACGAGGGCGGCTGGCACCTACAACGGCCAGGAAGAGGATTACCATACCGTTGGCAGCCCGTATGCGCTGGTTGCGACCGAGGATTTCCCGGAAGAGCTGGCGTACAAGATCGCAAAGACGCTGGACGAAAAATATGAGGAATGGACCGGCGTTTTCGCGGGGGTAAAGGGCGCGACGGCGCAGAATACGATCGATACGGCGATTGCCCCCCTGCATCCCGGCACTGAACGGTATTTCCGGGAGAAAGGCTACATCGAATAAGACAATCGAGCGGTTGCACCGGCCGCCTGGCATGGCCGGCGGCCGGCATCGAAAGGGGGACAGTTTATGGACCTGAAAAAGGTAGCGGATAAGTTGATAACCATCCTAGGCGCGGCGATGTGCATATTCCAGCTGTATACGGCTTTCTATATGCCGTTCCCTGGCATGCAGCAGCGCAGTATCCACCTGGCGTTCGGCCTATCGCTGGCGTTCCTGGTGTACCCGAAAAAAAGGTCTGACAACCCGAAGCTGAGGCAGCTTTCCTATGTAGCCGACCTTTTGCTGGTTGTTTTGACGCTTGTTTCCTGTTTCCACCTGGCGTTCAACTGGCTGGAGATGAACGAGCCGATGCGGCTGATTAAGCCGACGCAGAGCGATTTGATCCTGGGGACGATTTTGATCCTGCTGGTGCTGCTTGGCACAGTGCGGGTTATTGGCTGGGCGATGCCGATTATTGGGCTGGTCTTCCTGGCGTATGCGTATTTTGGCGCGCAGATGCCGTTTGCTATCATCCGGCATGCGGGCGTTTCGCTGGAAAAGCTGGTTTCGATGGGCTATATGACCACCGAGGGCGTTTTCAGCAACATCCTGGGCGTTTCAACGACGGAAGTGTTCATCTTCCTGCTGTTCGGGCAGCTGCTGGAATCGCTGGGCGGCAGCGAGTTCTTCCTGGATTGGGCGAACTCGGGGTGCGGCCGGTTCCGGGGCGGCCCGGCAAAGGTTGCGATCTTCGGCAGCGCGCTGTTTGGCTCGATCAGCGGTAGCGCGGTGGCGAACGTGGTCGGCACCGGTACGGTTACCATCCCGCTGATGAAACGGGTTGGCTACAAGGCGAGATTTGCGGGCGCGGTGGAATCCGTGGCCTCCACCGGCGGCTTGATCATGCCGCCTGTCATGGGCGCGGCGGCGTTCATCATGGCCGATACGCTGGGGATCTCCTATTGGGAGGTCTGTAAGGCGGCGGTTATCCCGGCGATCCTGTACTATCTGGCGCTATATGTCTCGGTTGACCTGAAGGCGCTGCAATGGAACCTGCGCGGGCTGGAGGAATCGGAGATCCCGCAGGGGCGCAAGCTGCTGAAGGAAAAAGGCTGGATCTATATCCCGCCGCTGGTCGTCCTGATCTTCTTCCTGGGCGTGTTCCAATACCCGGCGTATAAATCCTGCCTCTATTGCTGCATCCTGCTGGTAATACTGGCGATGTTCAAGAAGGATCTGCGCGCGGTGCTGAAACGGGATTGGCTTTCCATCCTGGTGAAAACTTCGAAAGGCTCGGTCACTGTCGTAATGGCGTGCGCCTGCGCAGGCACCATCCTGCTGGGGTTGCAGTCTTCCGGGCTGATCCTGAAGCTTTCCAACATCCTGATCGAGCTTTCGCACGGGAACCTGGCGCTGCTGCTCATCTTCGTCATGATCGGTTCGCTGATCATGGGCATGGGCCTGCCGGCCTCGGCCTGCTATGCGATCCTGTGCATCCTGGCGGCGCCCGCAATCGTGAATATGGGCGTCCCGGCGCTTGCCGCGCACCTGTTTGTCCTCTACTTTGGCTCGATGTCCGCGATTACCCCGCCAGTTGCGCTGGCAGCTTTTGCGGCCGCCCCGCTGGCGAATGAGTCGGCGGTCAAGATTGGCCTGACGGCGTTCAACCTGGCGATCCCATCCTTCCTGGTTGCGTTCTGCCTGGCGATCCAGCCAGAACTGGTGATGCTGGGCAGCCCGCTTGGGATTGTGACGGTCTTCATTATCTGCGTGGCGGGCGTCATCTGCCTGGCGGTCGGCCTGCAGGGGTATTTCTTTGGGAACCAGAACATAATCCGGCGGGTGCTGTGGATTGCTGCGGGCATCCTGCTGATCCTGCCGCAGGTCCCGCTGACGATTGCCGGCATTATCCTGACGGTTCTGCTGCTGGCGACCGAGAAGGGGCTTTGGAAGTACCTGAAAGGCCGGAGCAACAAAGCGGCGGCTGCCTGATTGGTTTGGTCCATTTTAATTGATTACTTGTAGCCCTATAGAAAACCCCTGTCTGTACCGATACGGTGCAGACAGGGGTTTTTGTGCTGGGGGGTGGAGCGCTTTTTCAACGGATGGAAATTTTTTGGGTATAGTCGCTGCCACAGGGCTGCGGGACCGGCAGGCCCAAAACATAACGGTCGGTGGCCTGCGCTTCCAGGCGGGCGAATCGGGCGCACACGCCGTCCAGCGATTCCAGCTTGGAGAGGGAATGGGAAAGGGGCAGGCGGGCGCTGCGACCGGCTGCAGACAAAATTTCCATCCCGCGTTTATTGAAGGCAAGTGTACGAAGATAGGGAGGGTTTTGCCAGGCAAGCTCCGACGGCACGCCCAGGTAGGCGTTCCAAACCAGGCGGCGGATACGGGAAAGCGGGTAACGCTTGGTTTTTACCAGCGCAAGCAGGCCGTCGACCGAAACCGCCGCCCGTACGCCGTCATAAAGCCGGTTATGAAGCCCTTCCCCGGAAATATCCGGCAGGGTAGAAAACGCGGCGGCGTCCATGCCGCGCAGGGCGGACAGCAGGGCGGCATCCAGGCTGTGCGGGGAAAATGGCATTTGCCCACCGCTACAGGCTGAACGATAGACCTGCATCGAGGCCGGGGGGACGAATGGGGCCAGCGAATCGACCGATTCGAGGTCAAGCAGGTTGCGCAGGTGGGCGGCGGAGGCGAACTGCCGGGTGGCGGCTGCGCTGTCATGCGCCGCGCCCTGACGCTGGATGGTAAACGGTTCCATCGGAAGTTTCTGCAGGAAAAGATGGCGCAGATATTCGATGGCTAAAATGTTATTGGGGGAGGAAAGCAGGCCCGCCACCTCGTCGCCGTAAAGGGTGGACACAGCTTTCTGCCGGGCATTGGCGTAGGAGACGCCTTCCCGCAGCAGGTTTTTGGTGTAATCGCTGCAATAGGGCGAACAGATCGCGTCGGTGGCTTTCAAAAGCAGGCCCAGATCGCCGCATTCGCTCCCGAAGGCTAACACGTCCACACACCCCAGCGCGCCCAGAAGCGACACTGCTCCAAACGCAAACCGTTCGGCAGTCGCCATTGCATAGGGCAGCGGCAGTTCGATGACCAGGTCGGCCCCGCCGGCAATGGCAGCATTGGCGCGCACCGATTTTGGGGCGCAGGCCGGGCCGCCGCGCTGTACAAAATTTCCGCTCATGACCGCAACGACGTGGGTGGCGCCTGCTGTGCGGGCAGCTTCGATCAGATGGGCGTGGCCGTTGTGGAATGGGTTGAATTCTGCGATGATGCCGGCAGTTATCATTTGGGACATAATCGCTGTACCCCCTGTTTTGCAATATTCTTGGTTCCATCCTATGACAATATATTAACGGTCTTTTTTGAGAAAATAGGCTTGTTTTTTGGCTGCTGATTTTATAATATATAATTGTACACAGGAATGTCAAGCTGCCGCGGTTGGCAGCAGGGAGAAAGAAGTAAAAACAAGCTTATTGGAGGGTACACAATATGAATGTACTGGTCATCAATGCGGGCAGCTCTTCACTGAAGTATCAGCTGATCAACATGGCGGATGAGAAGGTCTTGGCAAAAGGGAATTGCGAACGCATCGGCATCGACGGGGTCATCACCCACAAAATCCCCGATGGGAAAACCATTTCTTATGAGAAGTCCTTCCCTACCCACACTGAGGCTTTCCAGGAATTGGTAAAATTGCTTTCCGAAGGGGAGGACAAGGTCATCAGCGACGCCGGGGAGATTTCCGCAATCGGCCAGCGGGTGGTCCACGGCGGCGAATATTTTTACAAGTCGGTTGTAATCGACGACGATGTGCTGCAGAAGATCGAAGATCTGGCCGACCTGGCGCCGCTGCATAATCCGGCGGCAGTATTGGCAATCAAAGCTGCGCGGCAGGTGTTTGGCGACGTGCCGCAGGTAGCGGTATTTGATACGGCATTCCATCACACCATGCCGGAAAAAGCCTACATATTCGGTATCCCGTATGAATATTATCAGAAATACCATGTCCGCCGTTACGGCTTCCACGGGACCAGCCATCGGTATGTCAGCAACCGGCTGTATCAGATTTCGGACAACATTTCCCGGGTCGGCAGCAAGATCATCACCTGCCATCTGGGCAACGGCAGTTCGCTGGCTGCAATCAAGGACGGCATCAGCATCGATACCAGCATGGGCTTTACCCCGCTGGATGGGTTCATTATGGGCACCCGCGCCGGTTCGATCGACGCTTCGATCGTGCTGTATCTGGCAGAAAAAGAGGGCCTGAACCCGAAACAGATGAGCGACCTGCTCAATAAAAAATCCGGCCTGCTGGGCATTTCGGGCGTTTCCAGCGATAACCGCGACGTCACCCGCGCGGCGGATAGCGGCGACCCGCGCGCCCAGCTGACCCAGGAGATCCTGTCCTACCAGATTAAGAAATTTGTCGGCAGCTACGCTGCGGCGATGGGCGGGCTGGACGCGCTGGTCTTTACTGGCGGCATCGGCGAGAACGACCACCATGTGCGCAAACGTGTCTGTGCGGATATGGAATTTTTGGGCATCAAGATTGGCGAGCGGCATAACCGCGCGGCCCAGGGCGGCGTGGAAATGAATATTTCCGCTTCGAACACCAAGGTGGAAACCTGGGTCATCCCAACCAATGAGGAACTGCTGATCGCCCGCGATACGCGCGACCTAGTCGGCAAATAAAAAGCTGGATGCGATATGCCATAAAAAAGGCCGCTGGAATCTTCCA
>CALXGW010000046.1 GCA_944387965.1 uncultured Anaerotruncus sp.
CCCTTCCTGCCTGACGGCTGGTATTTTGCTGTGCCCATGGGCCCGGACGGCAAAATCCGCCCAGCCTGATGGGACCATAATGCTATTTTAACATACCCAGCCCGAAAAAGGAACCATGCACCAGCGCGTTTTTTAGGACAGCTGAAAAGGGGATTCAATCATCGGATATATGAGCATATTTCATAGTATTAAAATAAAAATCCTTCAAAATTTAGTCAATAAAAATATTATTAGCAATCAAATATGCTGATTGCTAAATAAAGTGTAAACATTTCGTGAATTCGCTTGACATTGGGAAAATATGTGGTACATTATAGTTGTTAGCAAACAAATAATATGAGTGCTAATGAGCTTCAGCCGATAGGTGATGAGAGGTGGGTGCGATGAAGCTCGATATCCGAAAATTAAAAGTTTTGACCGCCATTGTGGAAACCTATATCGAAACCGGCGAGCCGGTCAGCTCCAAAATGCTGACCCAGCAGCTTGGGTTTTCGGTTTCCTCGGCGACCATCCGCAATGATATGGCCGCCCTGTTTGAGATGGGGCTGCTCGAACAGCCGCATACGTCGGCGGGCCGGGTGCCCTCCCATCTGGGATACCGGGTCTATGTCGACCAGCTGATGCATTGCAAGCCGCTTTCTGAGCAGGAACGCCGCGAGATCGACGCGCTGTTCAACGTGCGCGACCCCGACCCGGATAAGCTGCTGGAGGATGCGGCCCAGGCGCTGGCGGATTATACCAACTGCGCCACCATTTCCACCACTATCACCCCCAAGACGGTACAGGTCAAACGGATTGAGATTGTCCCGGCTGGCGCCAGGACGGTGGTAGTGCTGGTGATCGCGAGCAATGGCGTCATCAAAAATAAAGTCTGCCGGGTGGATTTCCGGGTAAATGACAAGGTCGTGGAATTTCTCAACCAGTTCGCCAATGGGCGGCTGGTAGGAAAACCGGTCAGCGAGATATCCCAGTGGTTCATCAATTCAATCGCAGTGACGCTGGAAAATTATTCGGAGGTCTTTACGCCGATTTTGGTCACGATCTATGAGCTTTGCCGCGAGATCAATGAAGGCCAGTTCTTTACTTCCGGCGAGGCGAACCTGCTGGGTTACAAGGAACTGGGGGATATCGCCCGGGATCTGCTGCTGACCATGAACAACCGCGAGGAACTGCTCGGGGTGATCGCATCCAAGCAGGATGCGGTGTTTATCACCATCGGCAAGGAGAATAACCGCAGCGAACTGGCGGATACTTCGGTTGTGGTGACAAAATACCAGATCGGCAAGCAGAATTCGGGCGCGATCGGCGTGATCGGGCCGGTGCGTATGGATTATGCCAAGCTGATCCCCCATTTGGAATATTTTTCGCAGACGCTGGGAAGGCTGCTGGCGGAGACTTTTGAACAGGAGGGCTGAAACGGCCGCCCTCCCAATATATAGCCGGAAAGGAAGCGGACAGATTGCAGAAAGAAGAAATTCGTGAGGAGTCGCTGCCGAACGAAGACGGGCAGCAGGCGGAGCAGCCGGCTGCTGTGGAAGAGCAAACGGCGCAGGAAGACGCAGCTGCGCAGGAAACGCAGGAGCAGCCGGAAGGCGAAACGCCAAAGGAGCCGGCCGAACCAGAGAAAACCGAAACGGAGTTGCTGCAGGAGCAGATCGAGGAACTCAAAGACCAGCTGCTGCGTACGATGGCGGAATACAGCAATTTCCGCAACCGCAGCCAACGGGAAAAGGATGCGATCTATCCGCAGGCGACGGCGGCGGCAGTGAGCCAGTTTTTGCCGCTGCTGGATAATTTCGAGCGGGCGCTGGCGGCGCCGTGCAGCGATGAAAACTTTAAAAAGGGGATCAATATGCTGCACCATGCCTTTTTGGAAACGCTGAAAAAATTGGGCGTGGAGGAATTCGGCGAGGCAGGCGAGGAATTCGACCCCGAGCGGCACAATGCAGTGATGCACATTGATGATGAAAGCATGGGTACGAATGTGATCGTCGAGGTGTTCCAGAAGGGGTACCGGCTGGGCGACCGGATCGTACGGCATGCAATGGTAAAAGTAGCCAACTGACAGACACCGGGAAACTGGCGGCTGTTTTTAAATAAATTTTGTAAATTTTGAGTTGAAATATAATGGAGGAATTGGATTATGGGGAAAATCATCGGTATTGACTTGGGTACAACCAACAGCTGTGTAGCCGTTATGGAAGGCGGTGAGCCGGTCGTCATCGCGAATGCGGAAGGCAACCGCACGACCCCGTCTGTGGTGGCGTTTTCTAAGACCGGAGAGCGTATGGTGGGCCAGGTGGCCAAACGCCAGGCGATCACCAATCCGGATCGCACAATCGCCTCGATCAAACGTCATATGGGCAGCGATTATAAAGTAAGCATCGACGGGAAAAATTACACCCCGCAGGAAATTTCCGCAATGATCCTGCAAAAGCTGAAAACCGACGCGGAATCCTACCTGGGCGAAAAGGTGACCGAAGCGGTCATCACCGTCCCGGCATACTTCTCCGACTCCCAGCGTCAGGCGACCAAAGACGCCGGACGTATCGCGGGGCTGGATGTAAAGCGTATTATCAACGAACCGACCGCGGCGGCGCTGGCTTACGGCGTGGATAAGGAAAAAGACCAGAAGATCATGGTCTACGACCTGGGCGGCGGTACCTTCGATGTATCCATCATCGAAATGGGCGACGGCGTGCAGGCGGTGCTTGCGACCAACGGCGATACCCATCTGGGCGGCGACGATTTCGACGAGCGGATCATCAACTACCTGGCGGACGAATTCAAACGCGAGAACGGCATCGACCTGCGCGGGGACAAAATGGCGATGCAGCGGCTGAAAGAAGCGGCAGAAAAAGCGAAGATCGAGCTTTCGAGCATGACCAACGCAAATATCAACCTGCCGTTCATCACCGCGGATGCAACCGGCCCGAAACACCTGGATATCAGCATCACCCGTGCGAAATTCAACGAGCTGACCGCCGACCTGGTCGAGCGGACGATGGGCCCGGTGCGCAAAGCGATGGCCGATTCCCAGCTGAATATTTCCGATATCGACAAGGTGCTGCTGGTGGGCGGTTCCACCCGTATCCCGGCGGTACAGGAAGCGGTCAAGGCGTTCTGCGGCAAAGACCCGTTCAAGGGCATCAACCCGGATGAATGCGTTGCAATTGGCGCAGCGATCCAGGGCGGCGTGCTCGGCGGCGACGTCACCGGCATGGTGCTGCTGGATGTCACCCCGCTTTCCCTGGGCGTGGAAACCCTGGGCGGCGTATGCACCAAGATCATTGAACGCAACACCACCATCCCGACCAAAAAGAGCCAGATCTTCTCGACTGCGGCCGATGGGCAGACTTCGGTGGAAATCCATGTGCTGCAGGGCGAACGTGAGATGGCCAAAGACAACAAATCCCTGGGCGTCTTCCGTCTGGAAGGGATCCCGGCTGCCCCGCGCGGCGTGCCGCAGATCGAAGTCACCTATGATATCGACGCCAACGGCATCGTGCATGTGACGGCAAAAGACCTGGGCAGCGGAAAGAGCCAGGATGTCACCATCACCGCTTCGACCAACATGTCCAAAGAGGAGATCGACCGTGCGGTGAAAGAAGCGGAAGCTTATGCCGAAGAGGATAAGAAACACCGCGATGAGATCGACACCCGCAACAGCGCCGACCAGATGGTTTATCAGTGTGAAAAGACGCTGAAAGACGTCGGGGATAAGGTGCCGGCGGATGAAAAATCCAGGGTACAGGCCAAAGTGGATGCGCTGAAAGAAGCGCTGAAAGGGACTGACATTGCTGAGATCAAAGCCAAACAGGAAGACCTGCAGAAGGACCTGTATGAGATGACCAGCAGGATGTACCAGCAGGCCCAGCAGGCGGGCGCCCCAGATATGGGCGGCGCACAGCAGGGCGGCGCAGCTTCCGGCGGGGCTGCAGGCGATTATGTCGACGCAGACTTCAAGGAAGTTGACGATGACAAGAAATAATGGTAAAGTAAACAGGTGTGCGAAAAGGCGGAGGATTCCCTCCGCCTTAACGCGGTATTTGCAAGGATAACAGGGGTGAGACAAGTTGGCAGAGAAACGGGATTACTATGAAGTGTTAGGCGTGTCCAAGGACGCCTCAGCGGATGACCTGAAAAAGGCTTACCGGAAACTCGCAAAGCAGTATCACCCCGATTTGAACCCGGGGGATAAGACTGCCGAAGCCAAATTCAAAGAGGTCAACGAAGCGTATGAGGTGCTCAATGACCCGGCAAAACGCCAGCGGTACGATCAGTTCGGCCATGCAGGCGTTGACCCATCCTACGGGGCGGGCGCGGGCGGCGGCGCTTACACCGGCGGCTTCGGCGGTTTTGATGTAGGGGATATTTTTGAAAGCTTTTTCGGCGGTTCTGGATTTGGCGGTTTTGGCGGCGGCGGGCGTGCCCGCAACCCGAATGCGCCGATCCGTGGGAACGACCTGAATGTGACCATCTCGCTTTCATTTATGGAAGCGGCGAAAGGATGCGTCAAAAATGTGCAGGTGCAGCGGCTGGAACGGTGTGAAAGCTGCAACGGGACCGGTTCCAAGAGCGGTACCAGCCCGGAAACCTGTCCGGAGTGCGGCGGTACCGGCCAGGTGAAGGTATCCCAGCGCACCCCGATCGGCGTCATCCAGACCAGCCGCACCTGTTCCAAATGCGGCGGCAAGGGCAAGGTCATCAAAGAGCCGTGTACTGCCTGCCGCGGGATGGGCCGGGTACGGCATACCCGCACACTGGAGGTCACGGTGCCGGCGGGCATCGACGACGGGCAGGCGTTTGTGCTGCGCGGGCAGGGCGATCATGGGGTCAACGGCGGCCCGAGCGGGGACGTCAATGTGATCGTCAACCTGCGGCCGGACAGCTTGTTTGAACGCAACGGCTTCGATGTCTGGTGCGATATCCCGATCACCTTCACCCAGGCGGTGCTGGGGGCGCAGATCATTGTGCCGACCATCGACGGCAAGGTGGAATACACTGTGCCAGAGGGCACCCAGACAGGGACGGTCTTCCGGCTGCGCAACAAGGGCATCCAGTATGTCAACGGGCGCGGACGGGGCGACCAGTATGTGCGGGTAAACATCGAGGTGCCGCGCAACCTGAGTTCAAAGCAGAAGGATGCACTGCGCGAGTTTGAAAAGCTGGCGACCGACAAGAATTATGAAAAGCGCAGGGGCTTTTTCGATAAGCTGAAAGATGCTATGGGAAAAGACCGCGAATAAAAGCGATAAACACAAAGAGGGCCTCCGGCAGAAAAAGCCGGGGGCCTTTTCTGCACTTTTGCCGCAATCCCTCCGTCGCGGCTGTCGCCGTGCCACCTCCCTTTGCACAAGGGAGGCTCTTTTTACGCCGCGCCCTCTCTGGCCCCCTTGTGTAAAGGGGGCTCCGCCGAAGGCGGTGGGGGATTGTGTGAAAACCGCCAGGGCTTGTGGGTAGCCGGGCAATCCCTCCGTCGCGGCTGTCGCCGTGCCACCTCCCTTTGCACAAGGGAGGCTTTTGCGATCAACGCACAATCCCACCGTTGCGGCGCAAAACCCTCTTTGAAAAAGGAAAGTTTTGCGGTATACTGTACAGGTAGGATTTTTCAGGCAGCAAATGCGGCCTATCATGACACTTTTATAGAAAGGGTATGGATATGCAGTACAGTGAAGTGAAGATCAAGGTCCCGACCGTGTGGGTGGATACGGCGGCGGCAGTGGCGAATATGGTGGTGCCGTACGGGCTGTATATCGAGGATTACAGCGACATCGAGGAACTTGCGCCCCAGATCGCGCATGTGGACCTGATCGAACAGGAACTTTTGGAGCGCGACCGTTCCCATGCGGTCATCCACATTTATATTTCCCCCGAGGAAAACCCGATGGAAGCAATTTCATTTGTGCGGGAACGGCTGGAAGCCGAAGGAGTCCCGCACACGATCGAGGATGCGAAGGTGGATGAGGAAGACTGGTCGACCGCCTGGAAAAAATATTATTTCCCGACCAAAATCGGGGAACGGCTGGTGGTCTGCCCGTCGTGGGAAACGTATGCGCCGAAGGACGGGGAGATTGTGCTGACGATGGACCCGGGGATGGCGTTCGGCACCGGTACGCATGACACCACCCGGCTTTGCATGCAGCTGCTGGAACGGTATGTGGAAAAAGGCGCCCGGCTGCTCGACGTCGGAACCGGCAGCGGTATCCTGGCGATCTCCGCTTTGCTGCTTGGCGCAGAATATGCCGTCGGGGTGGATATCGACGAGGTGGCTGTGCGGGTGGCAAAGGAAAATGCACAGGCAAATGGTGTGCTTGAACGGGCGGACTTTTTCGCAGGTGACCTGACTGCAAAAGTTTCAGGGAAATTCGGCGTGGTGTCGGCCAATATCGTGGCGGACGTCATCATCCGGCTGATCCCGGATCTGGGGCGTTTCCTGCTGCCGGGCGGGGTATTCATCGCATCGGGAATCATCGACACACGGGAAGCAGACGTCGTATCGGCGCTGGAAGCGGCGGGATATGAGGTCTGCGACCGGATGGAATCGGGCGGTTGGGTTGCGCTGGGAGCAAAGCCTGCCTGCCGGTAAAGGAATGGGGGAAAATGGATGCCGCGGTTTTTTGTTGGACGGGTAGAGGGGCAATCAGCCGTCATTGAAGGGGAGGACGCCAGGCATATCGCGCTGGCGCTGCGGATGAAAACCGGGGAGATGCTGACCGTATGCGACAGCGCCGGGCAGGATTATCAATGTGTAATCCGGCGTATCCAGCCGGACCGGGTGGAACTGCAGGTGCAGGCGGTGGAACCGTCCGCCGGGGAGCCGGGGGTATGGATCACCTTATATCAGGCTCTGCCAAAAGGGGATAAGATGGAAACCATCATTCAGAAATCGGTGGAACTCGGCGTGGGGAGGATCGTGCCGGTGCTGACCCGGCGGTGTGTTTCGCGCCCGGACCCGAAAGCCCTTGCAAAAAAGCTGGAGCGCTGGAACCGCATCGCGCTCGAAGCGGCCAAACAATGCGGCCGCGGTCGGGTGCCGCCGGTGGAGGGGCTGGTGGACTTCCGGGAAGCGGTGCAGCAGATGAAGGCTGCGCCGCTCGGCATATTCTTTTATGAGAATGCAGCCACCCCGCTCAAACCGCTGCTGGAAAGGTCGCCGCTGGCCGAAACGGCGGTGCTGATTGGCAGCGAAGGCGGGTTTGAACCGTCCGAAGCGGCATATGCGCAGGAGAATGGGCTGCACTGCTGTTCGCTGGGAAGCCGCATCCTGCGGTGTGAAACGGCGCCGTTGGCGGCGATCACGGCCATCCTTTACCAGGCGGGGGATATTTAAACAGGAATTGGGGAAGATATATCCAAAGGAGAAGGTTATGAAACAGGTTTTGGCTGCTTTGGCAGCATTTTGCGTATTGTTGGGCGGATGCGCGCCGAGAAATACTTCACCAGTACAGGAGCAGGGCCCTGAAAGCGGGGTTTCGCAGGAATCCTTACAGGGGGCGGCGAGTGAAGCTGTCCCGGAATCTTCGCAGGAGGAAAAAAACCAGCAGGAGGCTGTACCGGAATCGCAGCCGGAAACGGCCCCGCAGGAAGGGACTGCGGAAGAATCGCAGCCGGAAGCACCGGAACAGGAAGGCCCGCAGCCGCCGCAGGAAATGCCGGAAGCGGGGAAAACCCCGGATACTTCCGGGGCGGCGGAACAGGATGGCGACTGGATGCTGATTTTAGCCAACTATGACCACCCGATCGGCGATTATGAGCCGGAACTGGAGGTTGTGGTGGAAGGATACCCCTATCAGATGGATGTGCGGGTAGCGGGGATCATGCGGCAGATGATCGCCGATGCAAAAGCACAGGGGGTAGAGCTTTTGATCTGTTCTGCTTACCGCCCGTATTCTTCCCAGGAACGCAATTTCAACAACAGCGTGCAGTCATATATCGCCCAGGGCTACAGCGAGCAGGATGCGACCGCCCTGACCAAGCGCCTGATCGCCGAGCCGGGCAAGAGCGAACATCAGACCGGGCTGGCGGCGGATATCGTGACCCCGTCCTATCAGATGTTGGACAGCGGGTATGCGCAGACCGAGGCGGCCAAGTGGCTGCTTGAGCATGCGCCTTCGTACGGGTTTATCCTGCGTTACCCGGCGGATAAGACCAAAATCACCCAGATTGATTTTGAGCCGTGGCATTACCGGTATGTCGGGGTGGAGGCTGCCAAAGAAATCAGCGAAAAAGGGATCTGCCTGGAGGAATACCTGGGGCAGGCATAACAAGGGAGGCGGTTTTTCTGGAGCGGAAGCGTTTGCTGGGGCATATTTCCCGCCTGGTCAACGGCAGCAGCCGGCCGACATTGGCGGCTGGGGCGGCGCTGGCCCTGTTGGTCAGCGCTTCGGCCGGCGCGCTTTTGGCGGCGCGGGCGGACGATGTGCGGCAAAGCCTTTCGCACAGCATCATCTGGCCGGATGCGGAAAACGGCAAGGCTGTAAACGCGCCGGCTGAAGTCCTGCTGGATCCCCAGAAGACCGAACTGTTGATGCGGTATATCGACGCGATGGGTACGGCGGCGGCCGGGTTTGAAGTGCCGGCGCGGGAATATCTGCCGCAATGTATGGCGCTGGCGGATGCGGCGCAGCAGGCTGGCTGCAGCCTGGAAGGGTTTGTATACCAGGAAAGCGAGCGTGCAGTGGATGCCGTATGCGCCGGCGGGGATGAAAAGGCGCCCCAGGTATTCCTGGAGGCGGTGGAGCAGAGCGGGATTTTTGCGCGCGCGGAACAGTTGGAGATGCAGGCGGATGATGGGCAAAAGTTCACAATCCGATGCTGGTTTTCTTAAGTTAGGTATAGCAATTCATATGAATTTTTAAAATTATCTGAAAATTTTATAAATTTATCACAATTCCTACATAGTGTATATGCTAGAATACGAACTGGGAGCAGTGCCAGGGATGGAACAAGGGTCAAAAAAGGTGCATATTGAAATCAGCAGGAAGCAGGCAGGCTGGCTGCTTGCAGGGCTGGTGTTCACAGCGGCGCTGCTGCGGCTGATGGTCGCATACACGTCGGTCAACTATTTCGACCTGTTTTTTTATGTGGATTGGTCGGCCGGTGCGGTCGAAGATCTGTTCGGGGCATATGAAAAGGTGGCGAACCTGGATTACCCGCCGCTTTTCCTGTTCCCGCTCTATCTGACCGGCAAGCTGATGCAGGACAGCAGGATCTCGGGCTTCGACCCGTATGCCATGCTGGTGCTCAAGGGCTGGCAGATGCTTTTTGACCTGGGGCTGGTCCTGCTGCTTTACTTCGTACTGCGCCGTAAACATCCGGTTTATGCCCTGGGTGCTGCCGCGCTTTGGGCAGTCAACCCGACGGCGATCTATAACTGCGCCTACTGGGGACAGACCGACAGCATCATGCTGTTTTTGCTGGTTTTGGCTTTCTGGCTGCTGGAAGGCAAACGGGCGATGTGGGCCGGATGCGTGATGGCGCTGGCCTGCCTGATGAAATTCCAATCGCTTTATTTTGCCCCGCTTTTCCTGCTGATCCTGGTGATGGAATATCCGGTATCAAAGGTGGTGGAAACAGCGCTGATGGGCGGGGCTACGGTTTTGGCGGTCTTTTTCCCGTTCATCCTGCGTTCCGGATGGGGGCTGCCATGGGAAATCTATTTCGGCGGTTTTTCGCAATATCCGGGCGCTTCTTTGAATGCGTTCAATTTATATACGGCGCTGGGGCTCAATTATGTGCGTTCGGATGCTATCTTATTTTGGAAGTTGACAGCTGAGGATTTTTCGAATATGATTATTTTAGCCGCCATATTGGCGCTGGCGGCACTGTATTTGACTGCGAAGGAAAAAAGTGCCTGGATTTTAGGATTTTTTTTCATGCAGACCATCTTCCTGTTCACCACCCGGATGCATGAACGCTATCAGATCCCGGTTTTGGTGATGGCCCTGCTGGCGGCGGCATACCACCGGAGCATCGGGATGTTTTGGAGTTATCTTTCCCTGACCGGGATGACCTTCCTCAACCATTTCCTGGTGCTGCAGGATGCGTTTGCCGGTGACCGGCCGCAGGCGTGGATGCTGCGTTTTGATGAAATGGCAAAATTTTTGTCCGGATGCAACCTGATATTATATCTGCTGACCGCCTGCGGGGTGCTTTGGATTATTTATCAAAAGCGGGCAGGATGCGGGACGGCAGGAACTGTGTCAATATGGCAGCAGTGGGCGCGTATAAAGCGCAGGCTGCTGCAGATAGATAAATTCGGGAAGAAATCTGAATCTTAAAGAAAGTGGTGCATGAGGTTGAACGTTTTTTCGCATATCACGATGGGCCGTTACCTGTATACCTATTTTACCGAAAATTTGGGGGTAAAGCTGGATAAGGCAACCTTTGTATACTGGAATATCCTGCCGGACCTTGCGCCGAGCCTGCTGAAACTTTCCCATTTTAAAAAGGATATCTACGACCTCGTGATGGAACGCGCACAGTATCTGGCGAACGAAGGGGATACGATGAGCATTCGGGAATACAGCAAACAGCTGGGGATCCTGTGCCATTTTATGTCCGACTTCTTCTGCTACGCCCATGCGGAATATTTTTCCGGGTCAAAATTTACCCACCTTACTTACGAATTACAGATGCAGTTCTATGGCTACCGCCGTCGGGATATGCTGCATGCGGTGAACCTGATCGCCAATGCTGCCGAAATCGACCATTCGCTCGCTCTTTACGAGCAAATCAACCTGCTGCATGAGGAGTATTGCCAGCAGGCGCCGTCCTATGGGGTGGATTTCGTTTATTCGCTGACCGCTTGCGTGGATCTGATGCTGAACATGAAAGCGGCGCAGGCAATCGCAGCAAAAGCTTGAACGGCATACAAAAATATTTTGCCTGGCCAGGGCTCCTGCCCCCGGCCGGGCTTTTTGCTGCCATATATTTAGCAGTGCATATTGATACGTTTTTTTGACGGATAAAAGAGATGAAATATACAGAGAACCTTATTTGTGTGTCCGATGAAATTATGAAAAATGGGATAAAAAAGCTTTCTGGAAATTTGCAATATGGCTGCACAACGGCAAATACATGAATAAATGGAAATCACATCCTGCAAAAAATGCAGGATTATACATTGAGAAGATTTGCACATCCTACAGCCCGGAAATAAAACATGGCGGAGGAAAGAAAAGGTTTGGGCGGTTTGACGAGGCAGCAGCCGATAAAACAGTCGGTTTAGACGAATGATTCGGCAAAATTGTCAAAAATTTGTCTTTTTTTGAAAGATGCTGACAAAGCATTTTTTTGATGAATATTTCATGAATATTTCTAAAACAAATCCCTTTTGAGGGAAGATGATTGGCAAAAAAAGCAATGGATTTTATCCCGATTTTGCAATATACTTTTTAAAACGTTACTTTAAAGTGGTAATTGTTTGACAGACAGGGCTCCTGCCGCTGTCAAACAGGCGTTTTTTAGTAAGAGTTTGGAGGAAAAAGAAATGAAAAAGCTATTGGCAATCGTTTTGGCTGCCACAATGTGTGCGGCTGGTTTTGCCGGATGCGGTTCCAGCGAGAGCAGCGAGAGCAGTGCGCCCGCTTCTTCGGCTTCCGACGCAGGTTCTGAGGAGGCTTCCGGGTCTTCTTCAGGTACAATTAAAGTAGGCATCCTGGCCCCGCTCACCGGTGAGGTCGCAAATTATGGTATGGCTGCGCGCGATGGGGCAAAGCTCTATCTTGACCAGGTCAATGCCAACGGCGGCATCAATGGCAAGCAGATCGAGATCGTTGAATATGATGAGAAAGGCGATGCGACCGAAGCGGTCAACGCCTTCAACCGTATGGTTGAGGATGGCGTTACGGCTGTGATCGGCGACGTCACTTCCAAGCCGACCATTGCGGTGGCGATGGAGTCGGTCGACTTCAATATGCCGATGATCACCGGTACGGCGACCGCTTCGGATGTCACCTCTTATGGCGACAACTATTTCCGTTCCTGCTTCATCGACCCGTTCCAGGGCGAAAAGATGGCTTCCTATGCCAAAGAAAAACTGGAGGCCGCCTCTGCCGCCGTTATTTATAACAATGGCGATGACTATTCCAAGGGCCTGCATGATGCCTTCATCGCGAAATGTGAGGAACTGGGCGTCGAGGTCGTCGGGGACGAAAGCTATGCTGCGGGCGACGTTGACTTCAAGAGCCAGCTGACCAACATCATGGCCAACAGCCCGGATGTGCTGTTCTGCCCGGATTATTATGAAACGGTTTCCCAGATCGCCATCCAGGCGCGTGAAGTCGGCCTGGCGTCCACCCTGCTGGGCGGCGACGGCTGGAGCAGCGTGCTGTCGGCAATGACCGACGCCACTTCGGTGGAAGGCGCTTATTTCTGCAGCGGCTTCTCGCTGGATGATACCAGTGATATGGTCCAGAACTTTGTCACCGATTACAATGCAGCTTACGGCGCTGACCCGGATATGTTCGCGGCACAGTGCTATGATGCAGCAATGATCCTGTGTGCAGCGATTGAAGCAGCTGAACAGACCGGTACAGAGCCTGCCTCTGATGAATACAAGCAGGCGATCATTGATGCAATGGACGCGACCGACCTGGATTGCGTCACCGGCCACATCACCTACGATGAGCTGAACAACCCGATCAAGGATGCGGTAATCCTGACCATCAAAGACGGCAACTACACCTTCGTGGAGAAATATTAAAAAGCGGACGGTAAAAGCCTGCTGATGGATTTGAGAATACCAAGGGTGGGGGAAACCCCTCCCTTGGTTCTCGTTTTATTGGATAAACATATCCCAATGCTGCTTCCATAGCAAAAAAGGTTTTGGGGAAAGCCTTTTTTGTTATGGATACAGGAAAGATTTCCAGTTTTCGCATACACAAAAAGAAAGGACGATGAGAATATGACCTTGCTTTATCAACTCATCAACGGCCTGCAGGTGGGCAGTATCTATGCGCTTGTGGCTTTGGGGTACAGCATGGTATATGGGATCATTATGCTGCTGAACTTCGCACATGGGGACATTATCATGGTGGGCGCTTATACCGCCTGGTTCATCATTACCCAAATGGGCCTGCCGCCGGTAGCCGGTATTTTGCTGGCGGTCGTTGTATGCGTATTGCTGGGGGTCATCATTGAAAAGGTTGCATATACGCCGCTGCGTTCTTCGCCGCGTATTTCGCTGCTGATCACAGCCATCGGCGTTTCCATGCTGCTGCAAAACCTGGCGCAGCTGGTATTCGGCGCAGGCGCCCAGGCGTTCCCGACCATTGTGAGCATCCCGAATATCACCATCGGGAGCATGCAGGTCAGTTTTGTGGCAATCATCACGATCTTTGTGTCGATCATTTCGATGGCAGTACTCACTTTTTTGGTGCAGAAGACCAAAATGGGCAAGGCGATGCGCGCAGTATCCGAAGACATGGGCGCGGCGCAGCTGATGGGCATCAGCGTCAACCGGACGATCTCCTTCACCTTTGCGCTCGGTTCCGCACTGGCTGGCATCGGCGCGATCCTTTATTGCTGCGCTTATCCGCAGACGTCCCCCACCATGGGCTCGATGCTGGGCCTGAAAGCATTCGTCGCCGCCGTGCTCGGCGGGATCGGTTCGATCCCCGGCGCAATGGTGGGCGGTTTTGTGATCGGTGTAGCAGAGGCGTTTGTCAAAGCAGCCGGCCTTTCCACCTGGGCGGATGGGGTCGTGTTTGCGATCCTGATCGTTGTGCTTTTGGTGAAGCCGACCGGTTTCCTGGGCCGTACGATGCAGGAAAAGGTGTAAGGGGGGCGCAGCATGAAAAAACAACGGAAAATCCCGATGCCGGTGCGATATGCGATCAATATCGTGCTGCTGGCGGCGTTTTTGACGGCAGGCACCCTGCTTTCCAATGGCGGCGTGATCAGCCGGTACCAGAATAAAGTCCTGATGCTGATTGGGATCAATATCATCCTTGCTGTTTCACTGAATGTGGCGACCGGATACCTCGGGCAGCTGCCGCTGGGACATGCAGGCTTTATGTCGGTCGGGGCGTATGCTTGCGCCATTTTTATGAAAAGTTCCACTTTGCCGGAAACCCTGTCGCTGGTGGTCGGGCTGGTGATTGCCGGGGTGGTTGCGGGAATCTTCGGCATTGTGATCGGTATCCCGGCCCTGCGTCTGCGTGGGGATTACCTGGCAATCATTACGCTCGGATTCGGCGAGATCATCCGTGTGGTCATTTTGAATATCGACGGGGTGCTTGGGTTTGAATTCACCGGCGGCGCCTTCGGTTTGAAGGGGATCCCGAAAACCACCACCTTTTTAAATGTGTATATCTGCGTCATCATCACCTGCGCAGTGATCCATCTGGTGATGAAATCCCGCCACGGGCGCGCAATTTTGTCGATCCGTGAAAATGAGATTGCGGCCGAAAGCTGCGGCATCAAGACCACCTATTATAAGACGATGGGATTTACCCTTTCGGCTGTTTTTGCCGGTGTTGCCGGCGGGCTTTATGCCGGTTACCTCGGCATCCTGGATGCGACTGCGTTCGGATTCATGAAATCGATCGAGATCCTGGTCATGGTGGTGCTGGGCGGCATGGGCTCGATGATCGGGTCGGTCATCGCGGCGGTGGTGCTCACCATCCTGCCGGAAGCGCTGCGTGCCTTTGCCGATTACCGGATGGTGCTGTATTCGCTGCTGCTGATCGCGGTAATGATCTTTAAACCGTCCGGCCTGATGGGTACCTATGACTTCTCACTGAACCGCTTACTGGAAAAAACGCTGAATATCGGGAATCGGGATGCAAATGGGAAGGCGGTGGAGAGATGAGCAAGTATCGTGAGGAATATGACAGCCGCAGCAACAAGCTTATCCCGGAACGCGACCAGGAATATACTCCGGTGATCGAAGCCATCGGGCTGGGGATTACCTTCGGTGGGCTGCCGGCGGTGGACGACTTCAACCTGACGGTCGGGCGCACCGAAATTTGCGGCCTGATCGGACCGAACGGCGCAGGGAAAACGACCGTTTTTAACCTGCTGACCAAGGTGTACACGCCGACCAAAGGGAAGATCCTGCCGGACGGCAAGGACACCCGGAACATGAATACCAGCCAGGTCAACCAGGCGGGGATCGCGCGTACCTTCCAGAATATCCGTCTGTTTAAAAATCTGACCGTGTTGGAAAATGTGCTGATCGGCGCGCATAACCATATCGCCTACAATATGGCGTCGGCCATCTGCCGGACGCCGGCATATTGGAGCGAGGAAAAAAAGGCGCGGGAACGTGCGATGGAGCTGCTTTCGATCTTTGAGATGCAGGACCATGCGCAGGAGCAGGCGGGCAGCCTGCCTTACGGGGCACAGCGCCGGCTGGAGATTGTGCGCGCGCTGGCTACCCAGCCGCGGCTGCTGCTGCTGGACGAGCCTGCCGCTGGCATGAACCCCTCCGAAACGGCTGAATTGATGGAAAATATCCATAAGATCCGCGACACGTTCCAGATTGCCATCATGCTGATCGAGCATGATATGGGGCTGGTCATGGGGATCTGCGAGGGGATCGCGGTGCTGAACTTCGGCAAGATCATCGCCAAGGGCACCCCGGAACAGATCCGCTCCAATCCGGTCGTGATCGAAGCCTATCTCGGCAAGAAGAGGGAGGCGTAAGCATGCTCAAGGTAAAAGGGATCAATGTGTATTACGGGAATATCCATGCAATCCGGGATATTTCCTTTGAAGTGGCAAAAGGGGAGATCGTTTCGTTGATCGGCGCCAATGGCGCGGGGAAAAGCACCATCCTCAAGACGATCTCCGGGCTGCTGCGCAGCAAAACAGGGGAGATACTGTTTTTGAATAATGAGATCAAATCTGCGGCGCCCGACCATATCGTTAAAATGGGGCTGGCGCATGTGCCGGAAGGGCGCAGGGTATTCCTGCAGATGACGGTACAGGAAAACCTGGAGATGGGCGCCTATACCCAGAAGATCACCAACATTGCAAACGACCTGGAAAATGTGTACAGCCGGTTCCCGCGGCTGCGGGAGCGCCGCAGGCAGATCGCGGGCACCCTTTCCGGCGGCGAGCAGCAGATGCTGGCAATGGGCCGCGCGCTGATGAGCCATCCGACCCTTTTGATGATGGATGAGCCGTCGATGGGGCTGGCGCCGCTGCTGGTCGAGCAGATCTTTGACATCATCGTGGAACTCAACAAGGCCGGGACGACCATCCTTCTGGTGGAACAGAATGCGCAGATGGCGCTTTCGATCGCAAACCGCGCTTATGTGCTGGAAACCGGCCGGATCGTCATGAGCGGCAAGGCGAAGGACATGCTGGCGGACGACAAGGTGCGCAAGGCGTACCTGGGCATGTGACCGGCGGCAGAAGAGAAATATTGGACAGGAAAAACCCGCATCCGTCTGTGACGGATGCGGGCAGCTTTTTTTATGCTCCAGCGCCGCTTTACTGTTTGAATGTCTGGCCGGGTGCGAAGCCGATCAGCTCGCTTTGATCTGCAAATCCCAGCCCGAAAGCTTTTTCCCGCAGGGCGGCATAAAGCTCCGCATGGGTCGCTTCATAATACGGGTTTACGAACAGTACGCCGATGCAGCAGGCGAGGGTACCGAGCAGGTACCAGCCGATGAAGGACAGGTCCAGCACGAACATCTCCATCTTTTCGCCGTCGGTCATTTTCCGGCTCAGTTCAAAAGCCCGCTGGGGCGGCATATCCGGGCGCTCACTCAGCAGATAGGGCACCATTGCGTATTCATAGCTTTTGATGATGCCCGGTACAATCAGCAGCAGGCTCCAAAGAAAGACCTTCAGGTCACGCAGGAAAACGGTGAAAACGATATTCTTATAATTGGCGCCGCCGTTGGTAAATGCAAAAAACAGGCGTTCGAATTTGCCGGGGAATGAGCGGTTTTCCATAAAATAGCGGTTGCTGCCTACCCGCACCGGATTGCCGACAAAGATGGTAAACGCCAACGAAAAAAGGAACAGCAGCAGGAAGAGGATGAGCAGCACGAAGATGGCCGTCCGGGAAGAAACCTCATCAAATATTGCATTGAAATTGATGCTCGAAGAATTCTCCACCGAGCCTACAATGCAGCTGGTAATCAGGCAGACGACAAACGCCATCCAATAATACCGTTTCAGACGGCTTTTGGCTTCCTGCTTGAGCAATGCACGATCCCACATAAAAAACCCCCTTTATTTATCTTCAATATAGCACATTTCATCCCCGCCGGAAAGGGCTTTGGGGATATTTGCGAAAAATTTACAAACTCTGCCGCATAGCCGGCTGATTTTGGGCGATGCTCTTATA
>CALXGW010000047.1 GCA_944387965.1 uncultured Anaerotruncus sp.
GTGTACCTGGTGGAATATGCCAAAAGGGGCAATAAAATCGTCGGGGTGGTGCGGCTGACGGCAGAAACCCTTTCGGGTATCCCTTCGATCGTATTCGGGCTGTTCGGCATGCTGTTTTTTGTGACGGCGCTGGAATGGAGTTATTCCTTATTGGCGGGCGCCTGTACACTGGCCATCATGATCCTGCCGCTCATCATCCGTACAACCGAGGAAGCGCTAAAATCGGTGCCGGACAGCTACCGGGAAGCCAGCTTCGGGCTGGGTGCCGGACGGCTGCGCACCGTGTTCAAAATTATCCTGCCGGCAGCTTCGCCGGGGATTTTGGCGGGGATCATCCTGTCGATCGGCAGGATTGTGGGAGAAAGCGCGGCGCTCATTTATACCGCCGGCACGGTGGCGCAGATCCCATGGGGGAAAAATATGCTGTTCCAATCCGGACGCACGCTGGCAATCCATATGTATGTGCTTTCCAGCGAGGCGCTGCACACCGACCAGGCTTATGCGACCGCTGTTATCCTGCTGGTTACGGTGCTGTTCATCAATGCAGCTTCTTCAATCATCGCAAAAAAACTGACGAAAGGGTAAATTGGGATGGAAAATAAATTCCAGATCGAGCATTTGGATTTATATTACGGCGCATTCCAGGCGCTCAAGGATATCAACCTGGACCTGCATGCAAAAACGGTAACGGCCTTCATCGGCCCGTCCGGATGCGGGAAAAGCACCCTGCTCAAAAGCCTGAACCGGATGAACGACCTGGTGGAGGGCTGCAAAATCACCGGGAAGGTATCTTTGGACGGGCAGGATATCTATCACGGGGTCGACCCGAGCGAATTGCGCCGCCGGGTGGGGATGGTATTTCAAAAGCCAAACCCCTTCCCGATGAGCATTTATGACAATATCGCTTATGGGCCGCGCACCCATGGCATCCGCTCCCGGACGAAGCTGGATGAACTGGTGGAACGTTCGCTCCAGGGCGCGGCGATTTGGGATGAAGTGAAAGACCGGCTGCACAAAAGTGCGCTGGGGCTTTCGGGCGGGCAGCAGCAGCGGCTTTGTATCGCGCGGGCGCTGGCAGTGGAGCCGGAAGTTTTGCTGATGGATGAGCCGACGTCTGCGCTCGACCCGATTTCCACTTCCAAAATTGAAGACCTTGTGTTAGAATTGAAACAAGATTATACCATCGTCATTGTCACGCATAATATGCAGCAGGCTGCGCGTATTTCAGATGAAACCGTCTTTTTCCTCCTGGGGGAAGCTGTGGAAGCCGGGGAAACCGAACGGCTGTTTTCCATGCCGAAAGATAAACGGACAGAGGATTATATCACCGGGAGATTTGGATAAAGGGGGATTTTTAATATGCGTAACCGGTTTGACCAGGAACTCGACCGGCTCAATCAGGAACTGATCGAGATGGGGGCGCTGATCGAATGTGCGATCCAGAGCGCCGTATCGGCGCTGCTTGAAAAAAAGCCGGAATTGGCCAAAAAGACGGCGGAGTCGGATGCAGAGATCGACACCAAGGAAAAAGAGATCGAACGGCGCTGCCTGCGGCTGCTTTTGCAGCAGCAGCCGGTTGCCGCCGACCTGCGGACGGTGTCCACGGCGCTGAAAATGATTACTGATATGGAGCGCATCGGCGACCAGTCGCAGGATATTGCAGAGATATCGCTGCGCCTGACCGATGCGGATATGCCGCGTGCCATGGAACATATCCCGCAGATGGCCTGGACGGCTGCCCGTATGGTGACCGGCGCGATCGATGCGTTCGTTACCAGGGAGCTGGACCGCGCCAAAGCGGTCGTATCCTGCGATGATGTGATGGATGACCTGTTCGTCCAGGCGCGCGACGATCTGATCGCAGTCATCCAGCAGACGCCAAAGCAGGCGGAACAGGCGATGGATCTGATGATGGTGGCAAAATATTTTGAGCGGATCGGCGACCATGCGGTCAATATTGCGGAATGGGTGATCTTCTCGATCACCGGGGAGCATAGCGACCAAAAGGTACTGTGAAAGGGAACATGTTATGACAGGGAAAATTTATCTGGTGGAGGACGATGAGAGCATCCGGGAACTGATCCTGTATGCGCTGAAAAGCAGCGGTTATGAGGCGCATGGGTTTGGGGAAGCGGCCGGTTTCTGGAAAGAAATGGAGGCAGGGCGCCCGGATCTGATCCTCCTGGATATCATGCTGCCGGGGGAAGACGGTTTGGAGATCCTGAAAAGGTTAAAAAACAGTTCGGATACGGCGGTGCTCCCGGTCATTTTACTGACGGCCAAATCCACCGAATACGACAAGGTAAAAGGGCTGGATTTGGGCGCGGACGACTATATCACCAAGCCATTCGGCGTGATGGAACTGCTTTCCCGTATTCGCGCGGTGCTGCGCAGGGTTTCCCCGGAGAAAAACGAGGGGCAGGTCCTGCGGCTGGACGGGCTTACGGTGGATTTGAAAAGAAGGCTGGTACATGCCGGCGCCAAAGAGGTCACGCTGACCTATAAAGAGTTTGAATTGCTGGCATATCTGCTCAAAAACCAGGGGATCGTACTGACCCGCGACCAGATGATGGAACAGGTGTGGGGATTCGATTACGAGGGGGAATCCCGCACGGTGGATATGCACATCAAATCCCTGCGGCAAAAGCTGGAAGAATGTGGGAAGATGATCCAGACCATCCGTGGGGTCGGCTACAAGATCGCTGCCGAAAAGGGGGAAGCGCCTGTATGAGAAGGCGGATCTATTGGGGGATTTTTGGCGTTTGCATCTCCGCCATGGTGCTCACGGTCGTTTTGATGCTTTTTTCTGCGTATAACCTGCTGCTGCGCCAGGCAAAACAGGATTTGGTGGATGAATATAAACTGGTGAGCCAGTCGGTGATTTATCACGACGGGGATATGGCGGAATACCTGTCTGCATTGGATATGAAACGGGACAGCCTGCGCATCACGATCATTTCCCAGGCGGGGGATGTGGTTTTTGACACCGACCATGACCAGGAAAGCATGGAAAACCATATGGACCGCCCGGAATTCCAGCAGGCGCTCGCCGGCGGCGAAGGGGAAGATATCCGGCATTCCCAAACCATGGGGGTGGATTTTTACTACTACGCCAAACAGCTGCCGAGCGGGGAAATATTGCGGGTTTCCAAACAGATGAGCAGCATTGGCGGGGTGTTCGTTTCGGTCATCCCGATGGTTGCGGGGATTGTACTGCTGGTGTTGGTGGCGTCTTTCCCGGCAGCGTCCCAGCTTACCAAAAAGCTGCTGCGCCCGGTGGAGGAATTGGCGTCGCAGCTGGAACAACCGGATGTGACGGTCAAATATGCAGAATTGCAGCCGTTTTTTGTGAGGATTAAAGAACAAAACCGCACCATCCGCGAACAGATGGAGCGGCTCAAAGAGGAACGGGACACCATTCAGACGATCATATCCAACATGAAAGAAGGGATGATCCTGCTGGATGGGGAGCGCACCATCCTTTCGGTCAATCAAAGCGCCCGGCTGCTGCTGGGGACGCCGGAAGGGGAATATGAAGGGAAAAATATCCTGCTGTTTTCCCGGGACCCGGAACTCAACCAGCAGATCGGGCTGGCTTTACAAGGGGAAGCATGCAGCCTGCTGCTTTCCAAAAACGGGCGGGATGTGCGGATCTTTATCAGCCCGGTGGAGAAAGGCGAGGCCCTTTACGGGGTGATCCTGCTGCTTTTGGATGTGACCGAACAGGAACGGGCGGAGAAAATCCGGCGGGATTTTACAGCAAATGTTTCCCATGAACTGAAAACGCCGCTGACTTCCATCTCAGGATTTGCGGAAATGATCGAAAACGGGATGGTGCAGCAGCCGGAAGATATCCGGAAATTTTCCGGGCGTATCCATAAGGAAGCCGGCAGGCTGATCTCCCTGACCGAAGATATCATCCGTCTTTCCCGGATTGAAGAGGGTGGCGCAATGGAGCTGGAACCGGTGGATCTGCTGGAAGTGTGCCGTTCGGTCTGCAATTCCCTGCAATTTGTGGCGTCAGGGCGCAACATTTCTATACAGGCAGAGGGGGAACCTTGTATTGTGAACGGGAATGCCCAGATGCTGGAGGAACTGTTTTATAACCTGGCGGAAAATGCGGTCAAATATAACCGGGAAAATGGGTCGGTTGTGCTGAAGGTGGCGCGGGGAGCGGAAGAAGCTTCGGTATGCGTATCGGATACGGGCATCGGCATCCCGCAGGAATACCAGTCGCGGATTTTTGAGCGGTTTTACCGGGTGGATAAGTCCCGGTCGAAGGAAACCGGCGGCACCGGCCTGGGCCTTTCGATCGTCAAGCACATTGTGGAACGGCACGGCGGGAGGATCTCGCTGGCTTCCACCCCCGGCGCAGGCACTTCGATCACCGTCTGTCTGCCGTTGAAACTAGAAAATGGAAAAAGCCGGGCTTAAAAATATACAGCCGGCTGTATGAAAACCCGCCGCGGGAATTCCCCGCGGCGGGTTTTTGACAGGATGAAAAACCCCGGTTTCACATCCGGGCGGATACGAAACCGGGGTTACAGCCAAACAGTAATCCGGGAGCAAAGGTCAAGGGCTTTCAAATGAAGCGGTTTCTTCGCTTTCCAACCGCACGCCTGACCGGCGGAGCATGGCGGCAAAAATCCCGCTGCCGCCGATCCGTTTGCCGGAAAAACTCCCGTCGTAGATGCAGTTTGTACCGCAGGAGGGGCTGCGCTCCTTGAGCAGGGCGTGGGAAATCCCGAACAGCTGCACCGCTGAAACACACCGTTTTGCCCCTGACAGGAAAGCGGCGGTACGGTCGGCGCCATGGCAGTCCATAACCCGGCCGTCTTGAATCTCACAGGGCGGGCGCGGGGTGGGCAGGCCACCCGCACATTCCGGGCAGACCGGGATGGCCTGGCCGGAAAGGAACAATTCCCGGGCGGGCAAAAACAGGTTTGCATCCCCGTCGTACCGGCAGCGCTGCCCGCACAGGCAGGCGCTCACCGCCCAGGACGGCTGGGCCAGCCCCTGCCGTTCCCGGTAGGCTTTGGTGGCGGGGGCGTCCAGGTGGTCGCAGCGCGGGCAGGTATCCAGCGCGGCCAGATCGCGGCGCAGCAGGCCGACGGTATCGGCCAGCAGCTGTTCCTCCGGTACAGGCAGCGATGGAAGTTCAAACGAACTGTGGAAAAGGCAGCGCCCGTCGGCAAGCGTCAGGGACACCTGGCAGACGGTGGAGCCGCCGTAATCCATGGGGAGCACGGTGGGTCGATAGACATTCTGCCCGAAAACGACCAGTTCCCGCAGGGCTGCATCGATATCCATCCCGGTCCCCTCTCAGCGCTCTTCGCGGTAATAATTGAGCCCCAATGCCGCCGGCAGGCCGATGCCGCGCGATTTGCGCATCGAACTGATCACCAGCACGAGCGCGGTAATCAGGAACGGCAGCATATCGTAGAAGGCCACCGGCAGGTCGATAACGCTTTTCGGCATATAGTATTTCAGTACCCGCAGCGCGCCGAATACAAACGACCCGCCGATCGCATTGACCGGTTTCCATCCGGCAAAGATGACCAGCGCAACCGCGATCCAGCCCAGGCCGCCCACATTGTTGCTGATCCACACGCCGCGGTTGATGATCATTGAGCAATATGCGCCGCCGATCCCGCAGATGGCGCCGCCCAGCAGGATATTGAAATATTTCCAGAAGATGACCCGGATGCCTGCGGCGTCTGCCGCTGCCGGGTTTTCGCCGATCGACTGGACATTCAGGCCGGTTTGCGTACGGCCGAGGTAAAGCCCCATAATGATCGCGATCAAAATCCCCAGATAGACGAACGGGTTATAGGAAAACAGCAGTTCCCCAACGACCGGCAGGTCGCTCAGGCCGGGGATATGGATATTGCGCATATGGGCGGTGATGCCGTCCGGCAGCTTCAAAGTGCCGGTTTCGCTGAAGCCGAGCGCATATACGCCGATGAAATTGGAAAGCCCGATGCCGAAAATGGTCAGGGTCAGGCCGGTGACATTCTGGTTGGCCATCAGGGTGACGGTAAGGAAGGCGTAAATCAGCGCGCCCAGCGCGCCGCCGAGTGCGGCAGCGATAAGGGCAAAGGCGAAGCTGTCGGAAAAATAGCCCGCCATAAAGCCGGAACAGGCGCCGATCGACATCATCCCTTCCACACCGAGGTTCAGATGCCCCACCTTCTCAGACAGGATTTCCCCGACCGTACCGAAAAGCAAGGGGGTCCCGGCCAATACAGCGGCAACCAGGAATTTGATAAACATATCCATTATGCGTTCCCTCCTTTTTTGCGCATCACAAACCGGTAGCGGATAAAGAATTCACATCCCAAAACGAAGAACAGGATGATCGACTGTAAAACATCCGCACAGTCGGTGGAAAGCCCATAGGAGGACTGCACCACGCTGCTGCCTTTTTCCAGTACCGAAAACAGGAAGGATACGACGGTGATGGTGATCGGGTTGAGCTGCGAAAGCCAGGCCACGATGATGGCGGTGAAGCCCACGCCGCCTGCAACCGCATCGGTCAGGGTGATATCCGAGCCGGTGGCCTGCACCATGCCGGCAATCCCGCAGACAGCACCCGAAAGGAACATGGTGCGCAGTACGATGCGGCGGACATTCATCCCGGCATACCGTGCGGTTTCGGTGCTTTCGCCCACGACGCTGATTTCATACCCCTGTTTGGTGTAACGCAGATAAATATAGATCAGCGCCGCCAATACCAGCGCGACAATCCAGCCAAACTGCACCCCGAGCACCTTGTCGAGCATAACGTTCGCGTCGAACCGGGCAATCTTCGGGAAGCCCTGGGAACCGGGGTCCTTCCATGGCCCGTCGCGCAGATAATCGACGATATGCAGCGCGATATAGTTGAGCATCAGGGTGAACAGGGTTTCATTCGTGTTCCATTTCATCTTGCAAAGGGCGGGGATCAGCCCCCAGATGCCGCCGCCGATCACCCCTGCCAGGAACATGACCACGATCAGCACCCAATGGTTCCAATCGGAATGATAAAGGGCAAAATACGAAGCGACGATGGCGCCTGCAATGATCTGCCCTTCGGCGCCGATGTTCCAGAATTTCATCTTGAAGGCGAGGGTCACGCCGAGCGAGGAAATCAGCAGCGGGATCATGATCTTTACGGTGCCTTGGATCGCGATCTTGCTGCGGAAGGCGCCGGAAAGGATGGTGGCGTAAATTTCAATCGGGTTATAGCCGAGCGAAAGGATGAAAAGCCCGCCTGCCAGGATCGACAGCACCAATGCCAGCGCCCGCAGGAGGGTCACCTGGCGGGGCGGACGTTCGGTGCGCTTGACCACGCGGATCAGAGGTTCATGTGAAAGTTTTTGTGTGTTCATTGCTGCACCTCCCCGGAATGGGACCCGGTCATCATCAGGCCGATCTGTTCCTTTGTGACCGAAGACGCATCCACCAGGCCGGTGATGCGCCCATGGCAGAGCACCAGGATACGGTCGCAAAGCTCCAGCAGCACGTCCAGGTCCTCCCCGACAAAGACGACAGCGACCCCCTTTTGCTTTTGCTCATTGAGCAGGTCGTAAACGGTATAAGAAGAGTTGATATCCAACCCGCGCACCGGATAGGCGGTGATCAGTACGCTCGGGCCGGACTCGATCTCCCGCCCGATCAGCACCTTCTGCACATTCCCGCCCGACAGCAGCCGCACCGGCGTATCCTCCCCCGGCGTCACGATCTCCAACCGGCGGATCAGTTCTTCCGCCAGCGCACGCGCGGGTTTCCGGTCGATAAACATCCCCTTATGGCTGCGGTAGGATTTGAGCAGCATATTGTCCACCATGCCCATTGAAGCGACCAGCCCCATCCCAAGGCGGTCCTCCGGCACAAAGCCCATATGGATACCCAGCGAAATGATCTCTGCGGGGGTCTTGCCGAGGATCTCCTCGCCTTTGAAAGTGATATGCCCTTTTTCCGATTTGGTCAGGCCGGCGATGGTTTCACAAAGTTCCTTCTGCCCGCTGCCGGCTACCCCGGCGATCCCCAGGATCTCCCCGCTGCGGATATCGAAGGAAATACCGTCGAGCGCAATGGCCCCGTCCGGCTTTTTGACCGTCAGGCCCTGCACGTCCATGACCGGCTGCGGGTCCTGCGGCTGCGGGCGCTGGATCGAGAGGCTCACCGGGCGGCCGACCATCAGTTCGGTCAGCTGCCGCGCATTGGTTTCGGCAGTGTTCACGGTATCGATGCTCTTGCCTTTCCAAAGGATGGTGACCCGGTCGCTGATCTCCAGCACCTCCTGGAGCTTATGGGTGATGATGATGATCGCGCGGCCCTGCTCACGCATCCTGCGCAGGATGGCAAACAGCTTGCCGGTTTCCTGGGGGGTGAGCACAGCGGTCGGCTCGTCCAGGATCAGGATTTTAGCGTCCCGGTAAAGCACCTTCAGGATTTCCACCGTCTGTTTTTCACTGACCGACATCTCATAGACCCGCTTTTCCGGGTCGATTTCCAGCCCGACCGAATGGCAGATCTCTAAAATGCGCTCTTTCAAGACCTTGGGCGCAAGGCGTTTGCCATGCGTACCCAGGACGATGTTGTCCATTGCGGTGAAGGCGTCCACCAGTTTGAAATGCTGGTGGATCATACCGATGCCCAGGTGCATGGCGTCCACCGGGGAATTGATCGAAACCGGCTGGCCGGCGATCGAGATCGAGCCGCTGTCCGGGTGGTAGATGCCGGACAGCATGTTCATCAACGTGGTCTTGCCGGAACCGTTTTCACCCAGAAGTGCCAGGATCTCCCCATAACGCACATCCAGGTCGATTTTGTCGTTTGCAACAACGCTGCCGAAGGTTTTGGTGATCTGCCTGCATTCGATGGCGCAGGCGGGGTTGGCTGGGGTCTGTGACATGGATCATCACCTCAATATTAGGTTAGGAGCCCAAAAAATAGCCACGGGAATCAAAAGCGGAAAAGGGCGGTCACAAAAAGACCGCCCTTTGGATTGCATCCTGCAAACATTTCCGCCGTCGGACGGGTTTCGGCTTCGGGAAAAGCCGCTTGCCCGGCGGTTTTTTATTTGACGACTACGTTCTTATAATACCAGTGGATGTTGCCGGTGATGTCGGCATCCGAAAGGGTTTCGCCTTCCGCCAGGATGACGTTGCCCTCGTTATCTTCGATCGGGCCGGTGAAGACATCCCACTCGCCGGAGAGGATCTTCGCTTTGGCTTCTTCCACCTTTTCAGCGGTGCCTTCTTCACACAGTTCGGTCAGCGGGGCGAGCACGACCAGGCCGTCGTTCATATCGCCGAAATAGTTGCTGCCGTCCCAGGTGCCGTCGATGACCGACTGGGTCGCTTTGGTGTAGTAGACCGACCAATCCCACATGGTGGAGGTCAGGACGGATTTCGGGGCTTTCAGAGCCATGTCGGAGTTGTAGCCAACGCTCCAGACGCCGTTTTCTTCAGCAGCCAGGGCCGGGTTGGCAGTATCGCAGTGCTGGCCGATGACGTCGCAGCCTTCCGCGATCAGCGCTTCCGCAGCCTGTTTTTCACCTTCCGGGCTGAACCAGGAGCCGGTGACTTTGATGTAGACTTCCGCATCCGGGTTGACCGAAGCAACGCCCATTGCAAATGCGTTGCAGCCGCCGGTGACTTCCGCGTTATCGCTGTTCTGGGCGCCGACATAACCGATCTTGTTGGTCTTGGTCTTCAGGCCGGCAGCGATACCGGACAGGTAACGGGACTGATAGATGCGGCCGAAATAGTTGTTGAAGTTGGTGCCATTGGATTTGTAGCCGGTACCATGGGAGAAGATGACCTCCGGATATTCGGCGGCCAGCGCTTCGCAGGTGTCCATATAGCCCCAGCTGGTGGCAAAGATGATCTGGCAGCCTTCCTCGATGCACTCGAGCATGGCGGTTTCGATCGCGGTGGCATCGGTATCGTCCACATTGATCTTGCGGATGATCTGATCGTCGCTCAGGCCGAGGTTTTCCTGCATGCCGACGATGCCCAGGTCATGGGTGTAGGTGTAACCGGAACCTTCCGCCGGGTCGGTGATATGGATGACGCCGACTTTCAGATCCTCTTTTGCAACAGGGGCAAACAGCCCGCCGCCGGCAGCTTCACCATCTGCAGCTTCGGAAGAAGCGGCCTCGGAAGAAGCCTCCTCAGACGCAGCTTCAGAAGAAGCCGGGGCTTCAGAAGACGCTTCGGAAGCAGCTGGCTCCGAACTCGAGCAAGCAGCGGTCGAAACCATCATGACGGCGGCCAAAAGGAACGCCAGAATCTTTTTGTTCATTTTTTTTCCTCCTACATTTTACACAAAATGTTTTCGACTTGATTATGTAATCGCAGGCGGCCGCTTGATCGCCGCCGCGTCACACACAATAAGATACACATTATAATGGGAAAGATGTTCAGGGGCGGAAGAAAATCTCTCCGGTGACGTCGTCCATCCGGTCGATGATCGCAAGCGATTCCACCCGGACGCCATGCCCCCGGATAAGCTTGCCGCCCTCCTGGAAGCCCTTTTCGATCACGATGCCTGCGCCGACAAGTTCGGCGCCGGAATCCTGCACCAGCTTGCAAAGCCCTTCCAGCGCGCTGCCTTTGGCCAGGAAATCATCAATGATAAGCACCCGGTCATCGGGGCCGAGGAATTTTTTGGATACGATGATATCATATACCCGCCCGTGGGTGAAGCTTTCCACCCGGGAGGTGAAGACTTCGCCGTCGATGTTTTTGCTTTGGGATTTTTTGGCGAATACGACCGGGACATGAAAAAACTGCGCTGTAACGCACGCGATCCCGATCCCCGAAGCTTCGATCGTCAGGATCTTGGTTACATCACAGTCCATAAACCTGCGATAAAATTCTTTCCCGATTTCAGAAAACAGGGCGATATCCATCTGATGGTTCAAAAAGCTGTCCACTTTGAGCACATTGCCAGCTTTTACCAGGCCGTCTTTCATGATCCGCTGTTTTAATAATTCCATAAAAATCCTCCCGGCTTTCTCAAAAATAGAAAAAGCGAAGCTTTCCCATAAGAAAGCCGGCTTTTCAGGCGAATTTTGTCTAAGATGTTTAAGAATAGTTTACCGTAAATTTACAGTTTGTTCAATGGGACAAAGTAGCAAAATAAAGCTTGACGTTTTGTGCATATATTGGATATAATCGCTATGTACTTTTTGGATGATTGTATAGATTGTATAAACATTTTGCGTATATATAAAAATACATGGTAGGAATGTGTATAAGTATGACTTATAGCAGTTGCCATGATTTCCCGGAACGGGCGCCCGCTGCCAGCCGGCAAATTGCAGGGAGGCTGCCGGGAAGGAAAAAATCAGGAATCGGAGCACAGGGAGGCTGGACAGGATGGAAAAGCTGTTATTTGTGGATTGTTGTTTGCGGGGCCGGGAAAAATCAGCGACCTATCAAGTCGCCGATACTTTTCTAAAAACTTACCGGGAAATCCATCCGCAGATACAGCTGGAAGAAGTGGTTTTGGCGGAAGAGAAGCTGCCATGCTATACGGGCCGGGAGATCGAACAGCGGGACCGCCTGCTGGGCGCCGGGCAGCTGGACGCCCCGGCTTTCCGCCTGGCCCGGCAGTTCGCGCAGGCGGACCGGATCCTGATTGCGGCCCCATATTGGGATTTGAGTTTCCCGGCGATGCTCAAAGCTTACATCGAGCATATCTGTGTCTGCGGGATCACTTTTGGATATGCGGACGGCGGCGCAGAGGTCGGGCTGTGCCGTGCGCAGAAGCTGCTGCTGGTCACAACCAGCGGCGGGGCTTTCAGCGAAGGGGAGATGTGGATGCGCGGTACGGGGTGCGCTTATCTCAAAGCGCTTTGCCATATGTTCGGCATCCCGGATTTCCAATCGCTTTGGGTCCAGGGGCTGGATATATGGGGAAATGACCGGCAAATGCTTTTGCAACAGGGGCAGAGCGACGCCCGGGAACTGGCAGAGAGGTGGTAAATGTCCGGAAAAAGCCGGAAAACAGGCCATTTTTCGAGAAATATTTGCATAAATGCTTGCATTGGACAGAAAATTATGTTAGAATCCGTATGGAAGTATAGAAACAAACCGGGAAAGAGTGAGGCAATCCTCACTCTTTCGTTTATGTCTGGAGGGATTTGCTTGGCCCAGGGCAAAGGGAAACGCCCCAACACCGCTGCGGTCTGTACCGAGCTGGCCCAGCCGGTCGTGGAGAAATTGGGCGTTTATCTGTGGGACGTGGCCTTTGAAAAGGAAGGCGCAGGATGGTATCTGCGCTACTATATTGATAAGGAGCCGGGCGGGGTGGATATCGACACCTGCGAAGCCTTCTCCCGTGAGATGAGCGACCTGCTGGATGCAGCCGATCCGATCGAACAGAGTTATACGCTGGAAGTGGGCTCCCCGGGCATTGAACGCAAGCTCACTAAAGCCTGGCATTTTGAAAAATACCTGGGGGAACCGGTGGCGGTCAAGCTGATCCGGCCGGTGGACGGCGTGCGGGAATTCATCGGCGAACTGCTTTCCTTTGACGAAGGGGAACGGACGGTTTCGATCGCGCTGGATGAGGAAACCCAAATGTCCTTTACAATGGATGAAGCCGCTTATGTGCGCTTATATGAGGAATTTTGACCCGGATCGCCCGTTTGGGCAATGGGACCGGCGACAGGGGAAAGAATAGCCGTAAGGCAATTGGAGGAGTCTGGAAAAATGGCTAACAGCAGAACCAGTAAGGCACCAAAGGAACAGGACCATATTGCGGAATTTTTTGAAGCGCTTGCAATGCTGGAAACCGAAAAAGGGATACCGGCCGAGCTTTTGGCCGAAAAGATCGCGACTGCGATCGGCAACGCCATCCGGCGCGACATGGGGGCGTCTGAGGACAGCGTTGTGGAAATCGACCCGGCCAGCAAACGGTTTTATGTAGCGATGCGCAAAACAGTGGTGGATGAGATCACAAACCCGGCGCAGGAGATCCTGCCGGAAGAAGCGGTAAAATATAATCCCGCCGCCACCATCGGCGACGCGGTCGAAATCCCGCTGGATACCAGGCAATTCGGCCGCATCGCGGCACAGACGGCCAAACATGTCATCCGCCAGGGGATCCGTGAGGTCGAACGCGGGCAGCTGTTCGCGGAATATTCCTCCCGGCAGCATGATATCGTGACTGCGACCGTCCTGCGCACCGACCCGAAGAAAGGGAATGTGACGCTGGAGATCGGGAAGAGTGAAGCGATCCTGCCGAAAAGCGAACAGGTGCCGGATGAAGTGCTGGCGGACGGCGCACGGGTAAAGGTATATGTAGTGGATGTGGTGAATGGGGAAAAAGGGCCGCGGATCATGATTTCCCGTACCCATCCGGGGCTGGTCAAACGGCTGTTTGAGATGGAAGTGCCGGAGATTTTTGACGGCACCATCGAAGTGAAGTCGATTTCCCGGGAAGCCGGTTCCCGCACCAAGATCGCGGTCTACAGCACCGATGAGAACGTCGACCCGGTCGGCGCCTGCATCGGCCCGAAGGGGCAAAGGGTATCGGCGATCGTGGAAGAACTGGGCGGGGAAAAAATCGATGTAGTCAAATATTCCGCCGATCCTGCGCAGTTCATTGCTGCAGCGCTCTCGCCGGCGGATGTGCTTTCGGTCGAACTGGACCCGGAAGGCGCCAAGACCTGCAAGGTGACGGTGCCGGATAACCAGCTGTCGCTCGCCATCGGCAACAAGGGGCAGAATGCGCGGCTGGCGGCCAAATTGACCGGGTGGAAGATCGATATCAAGCCGGAATCCGGGTTCTATGGGGAATAAACCGGGCTGAGGCGTGTTTTTAGCAGGAAGGGGGAATCGGTTATGGCGCTGCGGAAGATCCCGGTGCGCATGTGCGCGGGATGTTCGGAGCACAAACCTAAAAAAGAACTGGTACGGGTGGTGCGCACGCCGGAAGGGGAGATCCTGTTGGATCTGACCGGGAAAAAATCCGGCAGGGGCGCTTATGTCTGCCATGACCCCGAATGCCTGAAAAAAGCGCGCCGGGCGCGGAGGCTGGAAAGGGCGCTGGACTGCCCGATCCCGGACGAAGTTTACGACCGCATGCAGGCGGAACTGGAGGGAAAGGCGGATGGACAGTAAGCTGCTGGGAGCGCTTTCCCTCTGCCGGAAAGCCGGAAAGCTGCGGATGGGCATGGACTCGGCCTGCGGGGAAGTGGCCGCAGGCGGCGCAGCGTTGGTGCTGATGACAGACGATCTGGCACAGCGTTCCAGGGAAAAGGTGGAGCGTATCTGTGCCGATTATGGAGTGCCGGCCCGGATTCTGCCGTTCGGGATGGATGCGCTTTTGCAGATATCCAAAAAAAGATGCGGCATTTTTGCAGTCTGCGACAGCGGGTTCGCAAAGCTGATCCTGCAGCGGCTTGCCGCAGGGGATTGATATTGACTGAGAGAAAAACGCGCGTTCCAACTCCGCGGTATCCATCGTGGTTTGCGAACGGTACTGCGATGAATACTGTAAGAATGGGGAGGAATCTTAGAATATGATAGAAAAATACAGGGTACATGAGGTCGCCAAGGACCTGGGCCAGCCGAGCAAGGAGATCCTTGATCTGTTGGCGGCCAATTTCAGCAGCGAGCATAAAAGCATGACCGCCCTCAACGAGCAGGAGCTTTCGGTCATCTTCAACCATTATACCAACCTGAACCAGGTGGAAAATTTTGAGGAGTATTTTGCGAGCCGGCAGGAGAAAAAACCGGAACCTGCCCCGCAGAAGGCCCCGGAATCGCCTGTACAGGCCAGCCCGCGCCCGCAGGAAAATGCTGTGCGCGCGCAGCAGCCGGCGCAGCGCCCGCAACAGGGCCAGCAGCGTCCGATGCAGCCGCGTGCGCAGGAAAATGGGGCGCGCCCGCAGCAGGGCCAGCAGCGCCCGCAGCAGGGTCAGCGTCCGATGCAGCCGCGCCCGCAGGAAAACGGGGCGCGTCCGCAGAATATGGGCGGCCAGCGCCCGATGCAGCAGGGCCAGCAGCGTCCAATGCAGCCGCGGCCGCAGGAGAATAGTGCGCGTCCGCAGCAACCGGCGCAGCGCCCGATGCAGCCGCAGCAACAGCAGCAACAGCAGCGGCCCCAGCGGCCGCGCCCGGCCGGCGCGATGGTGGATACGCGCGCTGGTTCCACCCAGGTGGAGATGGAAAAATACAACGAAAAATACGATAACCTCGCCCAGAGCAAGATGGGCACCCGGGACACCGGCGCCCAGAAACAGAAGCTGACCCAGCGCAGCGCGCAGCGGCGCAGCGGCAAGCCGGCGATGTCCCGCAAGGAGAAGGAAGACGCGAAGATGCGCCGGTTGGAACTGGAGCGCAACCGCCGCAAGAACCTGGAAGTCACCCTGCCGGAAGAGATCACAGTCGGGGATCTGGCTGCGAAACTGCATGTGACTTCCGCTGAGGTCATCAAGCGCCTGATGGGGCTGGGCGTAATGGCCAGCGTCAATGAAGTAATCGATTTTGATACTGCGTCGATGGTCGCTTTGGAGATCGGTGCGAAAAAGGTGGAGAAGGAGGTCGTCGTCACCATCGAGGACCGCCTGTTCGAAGTGGAAGAGGACAACAGCGACAACCTGGTGGAGCGTCCGCCGATCGTGGTCGTCATGGGGCATGTCGACCACGGCAAGACCTCCCTGCTCGATGCCATCCGCGAAACAAATGTGACCGCCGGGGAAGCCGGCGGCATCACCCAGCATATCGGCGCTTATCAGGTCATGGTGGCCGGACGCCCGATCACCTTCCTGGATACGCCGGGCCATGCGGCGTTTACCTCGATGCGTGCCCGCGGCGCACAGGTGACCGATATCGCGGTCATTGTTGTGGCGGCGGACGACGGCATCATGCCGCAGACGGTGGAAGCGATCAACCATGCGAAAGCTGCCGGGGTTTCGATCATTGTGGCGATCAACAAGATGGATAAACCGCATGCCAACCCGGATAAGGTCATGCAGGAACTGACCGAATATGAACTGGTGCCGGAGGAATGGGGCGGCGACGTGCCCTGCATCCGGGTTTCTGCAAAGACGCGGGAAGGCATCGACGACCTGCTCGAGATGATCCAGCTGGTGGCCGATACCAGCGAACTCAAAGCAAATCCGGATAAACTGGCCAAAGGCACCGTGATCGAGGCAAAGTTGGATAAAGGCCGCGGCCCGGTTGCGACCGTGCTGGTACAGAGCGGTACGCTGCGTATGGGCGATATCGTCATCGCGGGTACAGCCGTCGGGCGGGTGCGCGTGATGGTGAACGACCGCGGGGAGCGGGTCGAAACGGCCGGGCCTTCCACGCCGGTGGAGATCACCGGGCTTGGGGATGTGCCGGAAGCGGGCGATACCTTCAACGCGGTGGCGGATGAACGGCTGGCGAAGGAACTGGTCGAACAGCGCAAACATCAGCAGAAGGAAGAACAGTTTAGTTCGTATGAAAAGGTCACGCTGGATAACCTGTTCAGCCATATCTCCCAGGGGGATATCAAAGAACTGCCGATCATTGTCAAGGCGGATGTGCAGGGTTCGGTCGAGGCGGTCAAACAATCGCTGGAGAAGCTGTCCAACGACGAGGTGCGGGTAAAGGTGATCCATGGCGCAGTCGGCGCGGTCAGCGAGAGCGACGTCATGCTGGCGAATGCGTCCAATGCGATCATTGTTGGATTCAACGTCCGCCCCGACCCGGTCGCAAAGGAAAATGCCGAACGCGACGGGGTGGAGCTGCGGCTCTACCGCATCATTTACGATGCGATCAACGACGTGGAAACGGCGATGAAAGGCATGCTGGCCCCGAAGACCCGCGAGGTCGAACTGGGGCGCGCAGAGATCCGGCAGGTATACAAGATCAGCGGCGTGGGCGCTGTGGCCGGATGCTATGTGCTGGAAGGCAAGATCACCAGGGGTGCAGAAATCCGGGTGGTGCGCGACGGCATCATCATTGCCGACGACCATCTGGCTTCGCTCAAGCGGTTTAAGGACGACGTCAAAGAGGTCGCCAAAGGGTATGAATGCGGCATGAGCCTGAATAAATTCAATGATATCAAAGAGGGCGACGTCTTCGAGGCGTATGAAATCGAAGAATACCGCGAATAATCGGAAAAATTCAGATAATGGGGATTGACAGGGACGGCAGGGAGCCTGCCGTCCCCGTTTCCTCAACGGTCAAAACTGTGCTGAAAAGGAGGCTTTTTGGATGGGCTCTTACCGCGCTTCCCGCACAGAGGAAGATATGAAGCGTGAATTGAGCGATATCATGCGTTCGCTCAAAGACCCCCGCATCACTGGGCTGCTTTCGATCGTCAAGATGGAACTATCGAAGGACATGTCCCATTGCAAGGTATATATCAGTTCGATGGATGGGCTGGAGGCATCCAAAAATGCGGCCAAAGGGCTGGCAAATGCTTCCGGTTATATCAAGCGGGAACTGAACCAGCGGATGAAGCTGCGCAAGCTGCCGGAATTCCAGTTCATTGCGGATGATTCCATCGCACACAGCGCGAATATTGCAAAACTGCTGGACAGCTTGAAATAGGAAGGAGGCAATGGGTATGGGAAACTGCCGGGACGTGACGGTGGAGCAAGCGGCAAAACTGCTGCTTGAGAGCGACAAGGTGCTGCTGATCTGCCATATGAAGCCGGATGGGGACACCTTTGGGAGCGGGTTTGCGCTGCTGTACGGTTTGCAGCAGCTGGGAAAGACCGCCCGTATCGAATGTTCGGACGGGTTCCCTGCGCGGTATGATTTCCTGTACCCGGGCTTTCAGCCGCAGTCCCAGCCGGCATTTGAACCGCAGCTGGTGGTGGCGGTGGATATTGCGGACCCTCAGCTGTTTGGGGAAGGGACTGGCTGCTGGAGCGGCAGGGTGGATCTGGGCATCGACCACCACCCGTCCAACACCCGCTATGCCAAACAGCTTTTATTGGACAGCAAAGCGGCTGCGACGGCGGAAATCGTGACCAAACTGCTCGACCGGATGGGCGTGCCGGTGAGCGGCCTGATCGCATCTGCGCTTTACACCGGCCTGACGACCGATACCGGGTGTTTC
>CALXGW010000048.1 GCA_944387965.1 uncultured Anaerotruncus sp.
GGGATAAAAAACGCATGAAAATATTGGAAACTTTGATTGATGCTGAATGTGACGGATTTCCCGCAGACCGGGCAGGTCACAGCGCCGATCTCGCCCACATGTACTACTTTCGCACTGGTTCCGAATATACCTATAAAGAACATCCCGCAGCACACCACCATTCGAATTTCTATATCTTAGTGTATACTAATTGTTTAATTTGTCAAGCAGAAGGCTATTGACCTATCCTGTCGAAACGTGTAAAATTGAACTGAACCGCGTGTGTATATTTACAGAATATTTTACTTGGGGAAAGGGAAAGCGGTATGAAAAAAGGTTTTGCCGTTATACTGTCGGTATTGATGGTGCTTTCGGCAGCTGGATGCAACAGGAATGCCGTTGACACCGGGGTGAATATGGTCAGCTCGGAGGCGCAGCTGTCTTTGAGCCGGACAGAAATACAGAGCGTTTATGGGGTGGAAGCCCCGGAAAGTGGGGAAGAGGTTTCCCTCCCGCAGGAATCTTCTGCGGAAAGCCAGCCCCAGCAGGATACTTCTTCCAGCCAGCAGGCGGACGCCCAGCAGACGGATACTTCTGCCAGCGGGCAAGCGGACGTCCAGCAGGCGGATACTTCTCCCAGCCAGCAGGCGGATATTTCTTCCAGCCAGCCGGCGGACACCCAGCAGCAAGATGCGCAGCAGACAGATGTGGCGCAGGAAAATACATCCCAGCCGCATACCCAGGTCGCCACAGCGGTGGCTGTACCGGGCGAAGTGCGGGGGGTCTGGATGTCCTATCTGACGCTCGAGCCGATGATCAAGGGACAGAGCCAGGCGGGTTTTACCGCCAATCTGGATGCGGCTTTTGCACAGGCGGCCGCGCTGGGATTCAATACGGTGTTTGTGCAGGTGCGGCCGTTTGCCGATGCGCTTTATGATTCGCAGTATTTCCCATGGTCCTACCTGCTCAGCGGCCGGGAGGGCGGCGACCCGGGTTATGACCCGCTGGCGATCATGTGTGAGCTGGCGGATGCGAACGGCCTGCGCATCGAAGCCTGGCTGAACCCCTACCGGGTGCGCACCCCGGGTTCGGATAAGGAACTGAGCGCGCAGAACCAGGCCAAAAAGTGGCTGGCACAGGGGGACGACGCCGTTTTGGAATGGAATGGCGGCATTTATTATAACCCGGGCAGCCAGAAGGCAAGGGAACTGATCGTAAACGGCGTGCGGGAGATCGTACACAATTACCCGGTGGACGGCATCCACTTTGACGATTATTTTTATCCGACGCAGGATATGAATTTTGATAAACAGACCTACTGTGCTTCCGGCAGTTCGCTTTCCCAGGCGGATTGGCGCAGGGAAAATGTCAACATCCTGGTGCGGCAGGTGTATGCGGCGGTTAAAGAGGAAAATCCCAACTGCCTGTTCGGCATCAGCCCGCAGGGGAATATGAAAAACAACTATGACGGGCAATTTATCGACTGTGCGAAATGGGTTTCCAGCAGCGGGTATGTGGATTATATCTGCCCGCAGATCTATTTCGGGTTTGAAAACGAGAGTTACCCGTTTGCGCAGACGGTGGAAATGTGGGATGAACTGATTACAAACCCTGCGATCAAGCTGTATGTCGGCATTGCCGCATATAAACTTGGCGCGGAGGATACCTGGGCGGGAAGCGGCAAATACGAATGGCAGGATACCGATGGTATTTTGGCGCAGATGGTGGAAGTTTCCCGGCAGGCGGAGCATTACGGCGGGGTCGCGCTGTACAGCTATGAATCCCTGTTCGGTTCCAATACGGCGCAGGTCAAATCGGAACGCGAGCAACTCAAGGCGGTCTTTGAGGAATAATGGAAATCCCGCCGGGCGGGCCAAAAAGGCAGCGCGCCCGGCGGGGAATGACATCGTACAGGGAAGTTGACCCCTGTTTCGGGGAGGAAAAAAAGTGGCAAGACCAGCTGGAAGGCGAAATAGCAGTCCGGGCCCGGATAAAAAGAAAGTGATTATCAGCCTGTCAATCGTGCTCATTGTTGTGACACTATTGACGGGCGTTTTGGCTTCCTTCAAGGGAAATCCATATGAACAGGCGATGCAGGAAAATCCCTCCAGCAGCCGGGAAGAACAGGAGGAAAGCCAGGACGGCAGCGTTCCGGATGCGGACATGCCTTCTTCGGAAGCGGATGGGGAGCAAACGTCTTCCGGGGATGCAGGGCCGGACAGCGGGACGGATGAAGAGGAAGAAATGCCGGTCTATTATAATATCCCAAGCGAGATGCGGGCCGTACAGATCGCAGCCGGCCGGGATTATATGACTACCGAGGACGTCACCTCGGCAACGCTGGCGTCCCAGATCGACCAGGCGCTTTCCCATGCGCAGGAACTGACCATGAACAGCATCATCATTGACACAAAATATAATGATGCGGTGCTGTTTTCCAGTTCTTTTTTGCCGCAGGCGCAGGTGGAACTGGATTGCGTCGACTATCTGGCAGGCAAAGCCAAAGAGATGGGCTTTTATGTCTATGCGACCTATGACGTCTCCGATTTGGCGGATATCAGCGGCCAGCCGGTCCAGATGGACGGCATGGACGGGGATACGCTGGATTTTGTGGCGGCAAGCGTTGCGGAATTTGCGGAAAAATACGAGTTTGACGGCATTTTGCTCGATGATTATTATTATGCCGCTTCCCCGGAAAGCTATGGGCAGTACGCCATATCCGGCGGCGGCATGGGATATGAGAATTATGCCCGCCAGGTTCCGCTGGCGCTGGTCAATACGGCCCAAAGCGCCATCCGCAAGGCGGCGCCGGGTACACAGGTGGGGCTGCTGACCGACGCGGTATGGGAAAACCAGGACGCCAACGAACGCGGCAGCGAAACCAGCGCCGAATTCACCATGCTTTCGGATGGGAATGCGGATGTGGTCGCCATGCTGGAAAGCGGGAAATTCGATTTCGTCATGGTGCGCAATTTTGACTCCACGACCGACCCGAATGCGCCGTTCCGTACGGTGGCGCAGTGGTGGAAGGATATCACCGACCCGCTGGGCATCACCCTTTACACCATGCATGCCAACGAGCGGCTCGGTGTGGAGCCTTACGGCTGGCAGGTGATGGAGCAGCTCTCCAAACAGGTCATTGACCTCAACGATATGTCGGTCGGCAGCGGCAGCGCGTTCCATTCGCTGGCGGCGCTGGTGGCTGATCCCGGCGGTACGACAACCACGCTGGTGCAGTATATGAACGACGAGATCGATGAAACCTATGTGCTGCAGCAGCTTTCGATCAGCAAGCCGACCCAGCTGACCTATACCACCCAGGAACCGACAGTCACCTTCCAGGGCGCATCCGACCCGCGCGAGGAAGTGACCATCAACGGCGAGGCGGTGCCGCGCAATGAAAGCGGTTACTTCACCATCCGGGAGGATTTGAAGGAAGGGCTGAATACCTTCGCAATTTCCCATAAAAACAAGACGTTTACCTATAACATCACCCGTGAGATCATTGTACTCAAGGAGATCCAGCCGGTCGGGGCGATCAGCGTGGACGGCGGTATGGCGATAACGGTCAATGCGCTGGCGTATGAAGGGTCAACAGTGACAGCTTCCATCGGCAACCAGCAGATCACCCTTTCCCCATCCGAAACCGAAGGCGACGAAACCGATGGGGATTCCGGGTATCAGATGTATGTGGGCGTATTTACTGCGCCATCTGCGTCCGAAACCGCCACCCAGATGGGCACCATCCAGGTCACGGCGGTCAGCCAGGATGGGCATTCCACCAGCCTGACCGGCGCGACGGTCACCGTCAACAAACGGGTAGAAATGGGGGACGGCGTGGTCGTTTCGGTGGTGGCCGAACAGGCGGAAACCTTCCCGACCAATACGCTGGACAATATCTCGCATGCGGATTATTTCCCGCTCCCGCAGGGGACGGTCGACCGCGCCTATGGCAGTGAGATCATCTATAAATCCGGCAAGGAAACCTATAGCTTCTGGAATTTGCAGTCGGGCGTGCGGGTCTATTCGAGCGATATCACGACCGGCGGGCAGATGCCGGACAACAATGCCATTTCGGATATGTCGGTCAAATCCTCCGGCGCTTATACGACCGTATCGCTGACGACTGGCAGCAAGGTGCCGTATAAGGTCCAATATGATGGCAGCAAGCTGGTGTTCCAGTTTGAATATACGGCGACGGTACCCGAATCGCAGACGCTGAAAGATAATGCGCTCTTCCAGTCGGCTACCTGGAGCGGTTCCAACCTGACGCTGACCCTCAATAAATCCGGCGGATTTTTGGGATATAAGGCGTATTATGAATCGGCGACCAAGCTGGTGCTGCGCTTCAACAACTCGCCCGGCTCTCTTTCCGGCGCGAGGATCGTGGTCGACCCCGGCCATGGCGGCAATGACCCAGGCGCGCTCGGGTTCTATCCGGGGAAGGATGAAGCGGATATCAACCTGGCGATCGCCAAAAAGCTGGTCAGCGAGCTCAAGAGCCAGGGCGCGACGGTGCTGCAGGTGAATCCGGGAAGCACGATGGCTTCCCGTTTGGAGGCTGCGCGGGCGTTCAACCCGCAGGTGCTGGTGAGCGTCCACTGCAACACCAACGGGAACGCTTCCGCAAAAGGGACCGAGGTGTATTATTTCTACCCGTTCCAAAAACAGCTGGCAGCCAATATCTCGGCAAATGTGGCAAACACCCTGGGGACGACCAACCGCGGTGCAAAAGCCGGGCTCTATTATATGACCCGCGAGGCGCAGTTTACCTGTGTATTGGCGGAGATCGGTTTTATTTCCAATGAAGAGGAATATACCCGGCTGATTACTTCCAAATACCAGTCCAGCATCGCCCAGGCGATTGCAAGCGGCGTCCGCAGCTATCTGAGCGGGACCAGTTCAGGCGGCGGCTACAGTGAGGATAAACAGGACAGCGACGACGACCTGGAAGACGATGAAATTTCCGGCCTGACGCTGGACGAATCGGTCCTGGATATGGAAATCGGGGATACTTATGTGCTCGAAGCCGATTGGGACGGCGACCAGGATGCGGATATCGACTGGGATTCTGAAGACCCGTCGATCGCTTCGGTCAACGCGTCCGGCAAGGTGACCGCCCGCGCCAAAGGCACCACCTACATCATTGCAAAGGTGGGCGGACGTACAGCTGAATGTGAGGTCAATGTGGAAACCACCGGCTCCGGCAAGGATGTGACCGGCGTATCGCTTGACCAGGAGGAACTGGAACTCGGGGTCGGGGATACCTATAACCTGACTGCCACGGTGCGCCCGTCTACCGCATCCAACAAGTCGGTCACCTGGGAATCAGATGACGAGGATGTCGCCACCGTTTCTTCGAGCGGCAAAGTGACCGCCCGGGAAGAAGGCAAGGCATATATCACTGTGCGCACCAAGGATGGCGATTATTGGGCAGAATGTGAAGTGGTCGTCGGCAAGCGGGATAATTCAGGGGGATTAGTGACTAAGATCAAGATTTCTGGAGAGGAAAGTGTAGAAATTTCCAGAAGGATTGAACTGACTGCGGAAGTGACGCCGTATAATGCCCAGGATCCGGGGGTCAAATGGCTGACCGACGATGATGATTTGATTTTGATTTCGAATATGACCGATAGTTCCTGTAAGGTGGAAGGACTCAAAAATGGTATAGCCACTGTTACAGCCCAGGCTTATGACGATGGAAAGGTGACCGCTACCTTTAAGATCAAGGTCGGGACCGGGGTCAGTTCGGATAACGATGACGATGATGACGACGAGGATGACGTCACGCCGCAGAAAGGGGTCCTGGTCGACAAGATCGAAATTTCTGGAAGCAGTTCGATCAAAACCGGTACCCGCAACACTTATACTGCCAAGGTGACGCCGGCATATGCGGAGGATCCCGGCGTCAAATGGTCGGTCAGCAACAGCGATATCTTGGAGATCAGTACCTATGACGATGAATCTTGTAAGGTGGAGGGCTTGAAAAAGGGTACGGCTTACCTGATCGGGACGGCTTACGACGATGGAAAAGTTTCCACTCGGTTCAAAATCCAGGTCAATTGATATGCAAAAAATATTTTTGACCAAAAAAATTTTTAGATTTTTGCAATCTTTGTAAGTTGAAACTGCTAAAAAAAGTTGTTATAATGGGACATAGGTCCAGAATGCGGCAGCTTTTTGGACATGGTTTTGCGTTTGATATCAGCAGCAGAAAATTGGTTGGAGATTAGGAGTGAAGTCATGTATCAGATCTTGCGTAAACGTGCGTTAAACAGCACGGTCACCTTGATGGAGGTGCAGGCGCCGCATATCGCCAAAAAAGCGAAGGCGGGCCAGTTCATCATTTTCCGCGTCGATGAGCAGGGCGAGCGTGTCCCGCTGACGATCGCGGATTACGACCGCGAGAAAGGGACGGTCACGATCATTTTCCAGATCGTTGGCGCTTCCACGAAGCTGCTCAACACGCTGGAGGAAGGCGACAGCATCCTGGATTTTGTCGGGCCGCTGGGCGTGGCGACCCATATCGACCCGGATGCCAAACGGGTCTGCGTGATCGGCGGCGGCGTGGGCAATGCGATCGCTTACCCGCAGGCCAAAGCGTTGCACAACGCGGGCATTGCGGTGGACATGATCGCCGGGTTCCGCAATAAGGATATCGTGATCCTGGAGGATGAGATGCGGGCGGTCACCGATAACCTGTATATGATGACCGACGACGGCTCCTATGGTGAGAAAGGCGTTGTGACCAAAAAGCTGCAGGAATTGATCGATGCGGGCAACCAGTACGACGAAGTGATTGCGATCGGCCCGGTGATTATGATGAAGTTTGTGGCGGAAACGACCCGGCCGTATGGGATCAAAACGCTGGTTTCCCTGAACCCGATCATGGTGGACGGGACCGGGATGTGCGGCGGATGCCGTGTAAAAGTTGGCGGGGAAACAAAATTTGCCTGTGTGGATGGACCGGATTTTGACGGCCACCAGGTCGATTTTGATGAGCTGATGAAGCGCAACACCTTCTATAAGGAACGCGAAGCGCAGGACCGCGAGCATGTCTGCCGCTTGACTGGAGGGAAACGGAATGGCTAATATGGCTTTGAAGAAGGTACCGATGCCGGAGCAGGACCCGAATGTGCGCAACCGGAATTTTGAAGAGGTAGCGCAGGGGTATACCGAAGAGATGGCGGTGGAGGAAGCGACCCGCTGCCTCAACTGCAAGAATAAGCCCTGCGTATCCGGCTGCCCGGTCAACGTGCATATCCCGGAGTTTATCGCCAAGGTGGCGGCGCGGGATTTTGCAGGCGCTTATGCGGAGATCGCGCTGACCAACTCGCTGCCGGCGATCTGTGGGCGCGTCTGCCCGCAGGAAAACCAGTGCGAAGGCAAATGTGTGCGCGGCATCAAGGGCGAACCGGTCGGCATCGGCCGTCTGGAACGGTTTGTCGCCGACTGGCAGATGGCCAACGGCACGAGCAAGGTGGAAAAACCCGCTTCCAACGGCCATAAGGTTGCGGTCGTCGGCGCCGGCCCTGCCGGGCTTACCTGCGCGGGCGACCTGGCCAAGATGGGATATGAGGTCACCGTGTTTGAAGCATTCCATGCAGCAGGCGGCGTGCTGATTTACGGCATCCCGGAGTTCCGTCTGCCGAAAGATATCGTAGCCAAAGAGGTCGGCACCCTCAAGGAGATGGGGGTAAAGATCGAAACCGATATGGTCATCGGCAAAGTGGATTCGGTGGACGAGCTGTTTGAACAAGGCTATGAAGCGGTGTTCATTGGTTCAGGCGCCGGCCTGCCGAGCTTTATGCATATTGAAGGGGAAGACCTGTTGGGCGTCTATTCGGCCAATGAATACCTGACCCGTATCAACCTGATGAAGGCTTACCGGGATGGATATGACACCCCGATCGCAAAATCCAAAGCGGTCGCCGTGGTCGGCGGCGGCAACGTGGCGATGGATGCTGCGCGCTGCGCCAAACGGATGGGTGCGGAAACGGTCTATATCGTTTACCGCCGTTCGATGGACGAATTGCCGGCGCGTGCAGAGGAAGTCCATCATGCCAAAGAGGAAGGCATCATATTTAAACTGCTCAATAACCCGGTCAAGATCCTTGGGGATGAAAACGGCAGGGTATGCGCGATCGAGTGCATCGAGATGGAATTGGGCGAGCCGGATGCTTCCGGACGCCGCCGTCCGCTCCCCAAAGAGGGCAGCAACTTTACCCTGGATGTGGATACGGTCATCATGGCGATCGGTACCAGCCCGAACCCGCTGATCCGTTCGACCACCACCGGTCTGGAAGCCAACAAGCATGGCTGCCTGGTCGCCGATGAGAAGGGCGCGACCACCAAAGAAGGCGTGTTTGCCGGCGGCGACGCGGTGACCGGCGCGGCGACAGTTATCCTTGCAATGGGCGCAGGGAAAACGGCGGCCCAATCGATCGACGAATATATCAAATCCAAACAGTAAACAGGTAATTTACAATAACAAAACCCTCCGCTTAACGGGTAAGCGGAGGGTTTTGTTTTGAAAGGTAAAGTGAGGAATGGTGGTTTATAGAAAATATACTGCCCTTGCAGAATGATTCGGCTGACAAAAAAGCCGCCGCCTTTCCTTTGATAAACGGCGGCTTTTTTTGCCGTAGGGACTGTCAGCCGAGGTCTTCTTCATAGGGAGAGAGGTATTTCTCGCCTTTGGTGGTCTTTAAGAATTCCTCTTTTGCAGCTTGCAGCTGATCCGGACGGGTGAGGACGTCATATCCGGTGGCAGCCAGGGATTTTGAGGCAAAAAGCATTGCTTTTTTGCCAATGCCGGAGTTGGTGCAGGCGCTGGCGATCCAGGTGTGGGAAGCCACGCCAACCGGCCAACAGGCGGCGGTCAGCTGCGCAAAGGGCGCGATATAGCTCACATCGCCGACATCGGTGGAACCTGCAATGCAGGTGCCGTAATCCAGCGGTTTTTCCACCGTGTTGGACAGGTCGATATCCATGAAGCTTTCCGGTGCGCTGTAGCTGGCGATGCCGGAACGTTTGGCATCCTGCGGGATGTACTGGGCAAACTCACGGGCAAATGCCTGATCCTGCTCGTCGAATCCGGGCGGGCCGACCAGTTCCATATTTTCCTGGAGCAGGTCGCCGAGCACATGGTTGGGGATGACGTCATAGCAGGCCCCGAGCAGCTCATAGCTGACAGAGGTTTCGGTCATGAGGGCTGCACCATGTGCGATCTTCATCAGGCGGGCCACCACTTCACGCACTTCGCTGCGTTTTGGCGCGCGGATCATATACCAGACTTCCGCATCGTCAGGAACGGTGTTCGGTACTTTACCGCCGTTGGTGATGCAGTAATGCATCCGGACGGCGTCGACCACATGCTCGCGCATATAGTTTGCGCCGACATTCATAAGTTCCACTGCATCCAGCGCGCTGCGTCCCGCTTCGGGCGCGACCGCCGCATGGGACGGGGTACCTTTGAAGCGGAATTTCATCGAGTTGAGCGCCAGGAAGTTGCAGCCCCAGACGGTATTGTTGAAGGTGGGATGCCAGCTCAATGCGGCATCCAGGTCGTCAAAGACCCCTTCTTTTGCAATCAGCGGCTTGCCCGAAAGGGTTTCTTCTGCCGCGCAGCCATAATAACGGATGGTGCCCGGAATCCCTTCCGCTTCCATCTGTTCCTTGATGGCAACTACAGCGCCCAGGCTTGCGGTGCCCAGCAGGTTATGCCCGCAGCCATGCCCTGCATCCGGATGGTCCGGACAGGCTTCACGGGTGGAGGAAACCTTCTGTGAGAGGTTGGGCAGGGCGTCATATTCGCCCAGGATCCCAATGATGGGTTTACCGCTGCCGTATTCAGCAATAAAGGAAGTGGGCATGTTGGGGATCTCACGGATGGTGAAGCCCCGCTCTTTCATATATTGCTTTTGCAGTTCGCAGCTGCGGTATTCCTGCATGGCGGTTTCCGCATAGTTCCAGATCGTGCTTGCCATATCCATCAGGGATTCACGGTTTGCCTCGACCCGGGCAATAACTTCTTGTTTTCCCATGCTTTGACCCCCCTTTTATTTTTCAGCGCTGCCGGCTTTTTTTAGTTCCGACTCGGTGATCTTGCGGCCGATGAGGATGGTGCCGAATACTGCCACGATGATGACTGCATAGGACGGGCTGCCGGGCAGGAAGGCCAGGAAACCGTATTTCATAAGCAGCAGCATACCGCCGGCCAGGATGATAGCAACCGTACCGATCTTCGGATGCGGGACAAACTGCTGTGCAAGCATAGCGCCGAAAAGGGCGGGCAGCAGGTTGTTGAGGACGGTGATCACGTTTGCCGGGAGCAAGCTGAGGATCGGAGCGCCCAAAACCACACCGATGGTCAGGAACAATACGTTCACAATGATCGAAACGGCAACGCCGATGGTGGCGATGACGGTGCCTTCGCCAGTGCCGGCCTCCACCTTGGCTGCCTGCTGCGCTGCAACGGTAGCGGGCAGACGCAGGTTGCCGATGTTACCGGACAGGAAAGACATATAAGTGCCGGGGATGCCGAGCACGTTGAAATATGAAATCGGTTCTACAAACCAGAACACGCCGCTGACGCTGGCCTGCATGACGAAACCGGCAAAGATGGGACCCCATCCCGGCCAGATGCCGTAAACAGCCGTACATACCAGAGGCGGAATGAATGCGAACAGGACGCCGAGCAGGTTGGTACCGCGCCCCCAACGTACGATCGAAGGCAAAAAGTCTTTTTCGTAATAAAGGTCCTGATTCTCCATAATCTAATCCTCCTATCTCTCATTTGTGGAAGGCCCGCTTAAATAAACGGGATGGAAACGGCCATTCCAAGGAACATCGAAATGCAGAACGACCATTCACGGATCCACTTCTTATTGGCTTTTTGATTGTAAGCGGTGAAGATGGCCATGATTACAAAGCCTGCGATTGCAGCATAGGTCTGGGAATTGAACAGGACCACGCGGTCAAGGCTGAGATAAGAGAATGCGCCGCACATTGCGCCTGCGGAAACGACCGGGAGCATTTCCTTGCGGCCGCCAGCCAATACGTTGCGGAATTTGTCAAGTTTATGGGTAGCAAGGCCGGTGAACAGAACCCAGCCGATCGAGCCCAGCGTCATAACCCATAAGCCGCATGCGAACGCGGTGGCGTTCATCTCGGGGCTGCCCAGGGTCACGCCCACTGCCTCTGCACCGAAGCCGGCTGCCATCAATTCGTACGCAACCGCGCCGATATAGGACAGACGGAACCAGGAAACCGGGCCGCCCATCGCAACCAACAGGGAGATCATGCCGGCGAGGATAACCAGGCTCGGTCCAATCGAACCGGTCGCGCTGCTCTTTACCGCACTTTTGATCTGTTCATTGGTGATGCCCAGTTTTTTACCGGCGATCAGCGATTTACGAACAAACAGTGCCGCCTGGAAGATGACCAAGGCTACGCAAAGTCCGCAAGCCAGCCACATCAATGGGCTGTTAGCAATGCTCATATAATCCATAAGGATGCCTCCTTCTCAATTTTGATGATCAACACGCCTCTTTTTTGGATGTGCTGCAAATGAACGCATTAGTCCAAAATTTTGGCAAACAGGCTCCACCAGTCGCCCGGACGGATGACCGGTACGCTCCAGTATCCGATGACGACCCCGCGCCAAGGCGCTTTGAGTTCCTCGATCTGGTTGCCGAAAACGTCGGTCAGCACAGCCAGCGTTTCGCCCGCTTCCACGATCTCGTTTTCACGCCGGACCAGTTTCTGGATGCCGCCGTTCCAGGAGTGGATATAATGCAGTTCCACATCCATTTGTTTGACCCTTTCGGGTGTGCCGTAATCCTTCATGCCCAGCCAGGTCATGACATTTTTGACCCCTTGCAGGCAGATGCCAACATTTTTCTCGCGGTCATGCAGCCTGCCGCAATGGCTGCCCACCTCCGGCAGGATGCCGATTGTGCCGTAAGCTTTGCGGTATTCCTGTACGGTGACGCCGCTGAAAGGCAGGTTTTCCATCTTCCAAGTATAGGGCGCATTGAAGACTTTCGCCATCTCCTGGGATTTGTGTCCCGCTTCGGTGTCGTCATAGATGTAACCGACGATCGGCTCCAGGTGCAGGACGTCGCCGCCGCCATGGAAGCTGATGACATAATCCGCCTGTTTGGCTACCCGTTCCATATAGGTCGCAGCCAGACGGTGGGTGCTGTAGGTATCAAGATTGCCGGGGAATATCCGGTTCAGGTTGAACCCGTCGGTGACAGATGCACGGGTCAGGGTGCAGAAAGCGTCGAAATTCAGCGCCGGCACGCCGATAAAAGTGCCGTTGAAATCGCACTGCTCGAGTTCCTTTGCCAATGCGATGATTGCCTCTGCGCCCTCGTATTCATCCCCGTGGGTGCAGGCATCCACCAGCAAGACCGGACCGTCGCCAGTCCCTTTGATCTCGATTACCGGGATCTGGAAATGCGACCCATCCGCTTTTTGACCAAAACGGATATAGCCGTCGGTGCGGCGGCCGGTCTGGCTTTGGATGACATCCAATACAATTTTGTTTTCCATACCAAATCCTCCCATCATAATAGTCCGCAATCCCCGGCAAAGACCACTCCGGGGCAATGCATTTTTATATTTCAGCAATGCCTGTGCCAAAAAGGGCGGCCGGTAATACTTTTACGCAGATAAAAAGATTTTTTTGCATTTTTTACAAAAAATTCCATGTGAAAGAGTAAATATAACGGCTCAATGTGATGGAAATGCGTTTGAAAAAGGCAAAAAAGTGATCGGGCACAATAAAAGCATGTATCAGGCAGGGCCCAAATGTAAATTTATTATTAAAAAATGGGTGATTTATCCAATTTTAATT
>CALXGW010000049.1 GCA_944387965.1 uncultured Anaerotruncus sp.
ACCCGAAAGGCGAAATCCGCTATGTCTGCGCGGCGTTCCCGTCCGCATGCGGCAAAACCAACCTGGCGATGCTGATCCCGCCGAAGAAATATTTGGATGCCGGTTATAAGGTCTGGACGGTCGGCGATGATATCGCCTGGCTGCGCATCGGGCCGGACGGCAGGCTCTGGGCAATCAATCCGGAAAATGGCTTCTTTGGTGTGGCGCCGGGCACCAATGAAAAATCCAACCCCAATGCGCTGCAAACGACCCGCAAAAATACCATCTTTACCAACGTGGTGCATAATCTGGATGACAATACGGTCTGGTGGGAAGGGCTGGATAAGAACCCGCCGAAACATGCGGTCAACTGGAAAGGCGAGCCGTGGGACTATACCGACGGGTCCAAAGGCGCCCATCCGAACTCCCGCTTCACCGCACCGGCGATCAACTGCCCGTGCATCTCTTCTGAATTTGCCAACCCCAACGGCGTGCCGATCTCGGCGATCATCTTTGGCGGCCGCCGCGCGAAAACCGCCCCGCTGGTCTACCAGTCCCGCGATTGGGAGCATGGCGTGTTCGTAGGTTCCACCATGGCTTCCGAAACCACTGCGGCAGCTGCCGGCGCAGTCGGAGTCGTCCGCCGCGATCCGATGGCGATGCTGCCCTTCTGCGGCTATCATATGGGCGATTACTTTGCACATTGGCTGGAAATGGGCAAGAAACTGGGTGACAAGGCGCCGAAGATCTTCAATGTCAACTGGTTCCGCACCGATGACGAAGGCCACTTCATCTGGCCGGGCTTCGGCGATAATATGCGGGTGCTCAACTGGATTGTCGACCGGTGCGAAGGCAAAGCCGACGCGGTGGAAACCCCGATCGGGTATGAGCCGAAACCGGAGGATATCGACGTCGAAGGGCTCAGTGATGTAACGCTGGATACCGTCAAGGGCCTGCTGAACGTCGACCGTGCGCTCTGGAAAGAAGAAGTCGCCGGCATCAAGGAATTCTATGCGAAATTCGGCGACAAACTGCCCAAAGAGCTGGTAAAACAGCTTGAAATTTTGGAGGCCAATCTGGAGAAATAATGATGATGAAGGTGTACAGAACAATGGGACACTGGCGCGGGATCGCTGCGATTGTGATGATTACTGCCGGCGCGTTGGTAGCGGCTCTGTATGGCGTTATGGCGGCAGTGATTCTCCGGGAAGACTGAAAAACCAGTAAAAACCGGCCCCCTGCAAGGATGCAGGGGCCGGTTTTTTGCAGCCAGCCGGCGGGATCGTGAAAATTTTGCCGGCAGGCTGTCCCCAGGACGGGTTGGGGAAGGGTTATATTGAATGTGTAAACCGACGGATGGAAAGGAAGGGCGGCAGATGAAGCTTAAACGGTATTTATGTGCGGCGGTATGCTTGCTGGCGGCAGCGCTCACGCTGGGCGGCTGTAAAAAAGCGCAGGATGGAGATGCGCTGCCCCGGTTTTTGATCGGGGAATCGGTGCGCCTGACCGGGGAAATGGACGAAATGGCCGAAAGCGAGGCGTATCTCAGGATGATGTCCGGCTCGCAGGAGATTTGGGATACGGTGGAAGAAATCGGCGCACAGGATTATGCCGCACCCCCAAAAGCCTATCTGGTGCAGATATCGGATGACGCCGTGCTGCAGCTTCTAGGCGGGGAGGATATCGGGCAGCTGGAAGACTCCATCCGGCAGAAACTCAACCGGAAACTGTTTTCCGGCGCGCTCAGCAGCTATTGGAATGGGCGTTCGGGCGTGACGGGCGTGGCGGCGACCGCGCTGCTGGCCTGGCAGGAATCCTATATCCAGCCCGACGGCTGGCAGGGGAATGTGGCTGTCTGGCTGGATTACCCCGGGGATTACTCGAGCATGGTGTCGTTTGTGCAGTCGGGCGAAGGGGTGGTCAGTGCGAGCGCTTCCTTTGTGGTGAAGCAGGCGGATATGGACCTGGAAGCCATGCTTTCCCAGATACAGGAAACGCTGGGGGAACTGGGTCTTTCGGATGCACTGACCTATGAAACGGTTCCAGCAGAACAGATACAGCAGCTGCTGGCAGAATAGGCAGGAAGCTGTTCCGGCCGGCAGAAAGGCCGGTTCATATAAATGGAAACCCGCTGCGGATGGAAGGATCCGCAGCGGGTTTCTGCTTTTTTATGATGTTTTTAAGGGGCTGGCTGCCCGCTGTTTTTCAAATGCCTCCAAAATCTCCTGCGCTGTCTGCTCGGCAGTACCGGCGGCAGGGGTCGCCAGCCGGGCGGCTGCGAGATAGCTTGTCCGGCGTTTTTCAAAAAGCGCACGCAGTTCCTCCGGGGTGCTGCGCCGGACGATCGGCCGGTCGGTGTCCCGGATGCGGGCGTAACAGGTTTCAAACGGAACGTCCAGGAAAACCACCAGGTCATGCGCATGGTCAAGCTGAGCAATATTGCGCGGATAGGTGAGTGCGCCGCCGCCGGTGGATACCACGCAGCGGATCCGGCGGCGCAGGGCGGCAATCGTTTCATGTTCGAGGTCGCGGAAAGCGTCTTCGCCATACCGGGAAAAAATTTCCGGGATCGCCATGCCGCTTTCCCGCTCGATCTCGGTGTCGGTATCGAGGAATTCCATGCCGGATATCCGCGCGATTGCCCGGCCGATGGTCGTTTTCCCGCTGCCCATGAAGCCGCAGAGGATGATATTGTTCATGCCTGCGCCTCCCGTGCGGCCAGCAGTTGTTCCATTTCCGCCGTGATGGGGTCGATCTGTTCCGGGGTGAAATGGCTGCCGTGCCAGATTTCATGCGCAATCGCCGCCTGCCAGACCAGCATGTCCATCCCGCCGACCACCTGCGCCCCCAACATTTTTGCCCGGCGCATCAAAAGGGTTTCCCGCGGGTTATAGATGCAGTCAAAAACAACGGCGCACTGCGCGATCTGCCGTTCGCTGACCGGGCAGGCGTCCACCTGCGGGAACATGCCGACCGGGGTGGCGTTGATCAGCAGCGAAAACGGCGCGTCCAGCGTTTCGCTGGCAGCGACCTGCGCCCGGACGCCGCATTTCTGCAAAATTTCTTCTGCGAGCGCTTCGCCCTTGGCACGGCTGGCTGCCCGCACGGCGACAGTCACCTGCGCGCCCTCCCGTGCAGCCTCAAGCGCAAACATCCGCCCAACCCCGCCGGCGCCCACCACACAGACGCTGCCGTCCAGGCGGACATTATGGGACTGCATGGTGCGCAAAAATCCAATACAATCGGTATTATATCCTGTCATCTCACCGTTTTGTACAGAAACAGTGTTGACTGAATGGTAAAAAGCAGCCCGTCCATCCAGCCCGGCGAGGTAGGGGAACAGCGCCTGCTTATACGGGATGGTGATATTGAAGCCCCGCAGCTGCCGCAGCCGCCCGATCTGGCCGGGCAGCTCTTCCGGCGGGAAAGCCAGCAGCGAATAAGGGCGGTCAAGCCCTTCCAGCCCGAACAGGCGCTGATGGATTTGCGGGGAAAGGCTGTGCCCAAGCGGGTAGCCGATCAGGCCATAGGAATCCATCAGAGCGAAGCCCTCCATTTTTCGAGGGTTTTGAGGTTTTCCACGTTGCAGGCGGACACCTGTTTAAAATTCCGCTTGACCAGCATGGTGAGCACCTTGTTTGGACCGAGTTCCACAAAGTTTTCCACCCCATCGGCAATCATAGCGGAAATTTCCTCGTGGAAATGCACCCCGGAAATGAGGTGAGACGCCAGATAGCCCTTGAGGTCGCAGTTTTCCTCCATCCGTTTGCCGGTGAGGTTGCAGTAGAAGGGCTTATGGAGCGGATGGGTGGGGATGCCGGCAATTTTTGCGGAAAATTCCTCAGCGGCAGGACGCATCAGTTCGGAATGGAACCCGCTGGAAACCGCCAGCTTGACCGCTTTTGCCCCCATGGCGGCAAGGGTATCGGCCGCTGCCTGGGCGGCGGCGGTTTCCCCGGCAATGACCGTCTGGGAAGGGGCGTTGAAGTTGACCGGCAGCACATAGCCGGCAGTTTCGGTGCAGACGCGGGCGACGGTATCTTCGTCGCTGCCTACGATCGCATACATGGCGCCCGGGTTCTGGTCGGCAGCCTTCTGCATGGCGGCAGCCCGCGCGCCGATCACCCGGAAGCCGTCCTCAAGAGTAAAGGCGCCGGCAGCGGTCAGGGCGGCATATTCGCCCAGTGAATGGCCCGCTAAAGCAGCCGGGTCGCAGTCTTTGGACACGACCGACCAGGCCGCCATCGAAACGGCAAAGATGGCCGGCTGGGAGATTTTGGTCTGGGAAAGGGTGGCTTCGTCCCCTTCAAAAGAGGTTTTTGCCAGGTCGAACCCGAGGATATCGCCGCCGCACTCATAAACGGCGCGCGCTTCGGCAAAATTCTCAAAGAGTTCTTTGCCCATGCCAGGGTATTGGGAACCCTGGCCGCTGAATAAAAATGCTGTTTTTGCCATAAAAGTAGCCTCCTGGATGAAAAAATTCCGGTCGGATTTTGCGGTCATGAAGAATTCACAAATTAGCTATTGACAAATTATGCCGGTTAACAGTATGATAACAAATGAACAATATAACAGTTGTTACATTTTTCGATGCCTATTATAGCATACCAAACATTTCGATTGCAAGGGTCTGCGGCAAAAAGAGGATGGGATGAAAACGCATGAATGGGATAAGGCTTTGCGCGACCGGCAGCTATCTGCCGGACCATGTTGTGACAAACGATGACTATGCCAAAATTGTGGAAACGTCGGATGAATGGATCCGTACCCGTACGGGCATCGTCACCCGGCATATCGCCAACGGCGACACCACCTGGAGCATGGGGGTGAAGGCGGCCAAACGCGCGCTGGAAGCAGGCGGCATTTCGCCGGAGGAGATCGACCTGGTTTTGGCGACGACGGTGACGGGGGATTATATTACGCCGTCGCTGAGTTGCGTGATCCAGCATGAGATCGGGGCGGTGAACGCGGCCTGCATCGATATGAACTGCGCCTGCGCGGGGTTTGTCTATGCGCTCGACGCTGCACACAAATATTTATGCGCATCCGAGGTCAAAACGGTGCTGGTCGTGAGCGCCGAGATGCTCTCCCGCATCACCAATTATGACGACCGCACCACCTGCGTGCTGTTCGGGGACGGGGCCGGGGCCTGCATCCTGCAGCGGGGGGAAAACCGGTTTGCATCCCATCTCGGGGCGGACGGCAGCGGCATGCAGCTGATGTTCGGGCTCTATCCACCGCAGAAAACCCCGTTTAACGACCAGCCGGCAGTGGAGAATGAAATCTCCAAAATCCCGATGGGTACCGGGATGCTTTATATGGAAGGCCGGGAAGTCTATAAATTTGCGACCCGGGTGATGCCGGAAGCGATTGAGAAATCCTGCGCCAAGCTGGGGATTTCCACAACCGATCTGGATTGGATCGTGCCGCATCAGGCAAATATACGGATTATACAGACCGCGATGAAGCATCTGAAGCTGCCGATGGAAAAAGCCTGGGTCACCATCCAGCACTGCGGGAACACCAGTTCGGCAAGCATCCCGATCGCATTGGACGAGCTGGTGCGGTCGGGCAAGCTTAGCCGCGGGGATACCATTGGGATGGCCGGGTTCGGCGCCGGGCTGGTCTATGCAGGCGCCGTCCTTGAATATTAAGAACAGGGGAGAACAGGAATTATGATAAAGACAAAAATCACCGATATGCTGGGAATCAAATACCCGCTGTTCCAGGGCGGGATGGCCTGGGTGGCTGATGCGAAGCTGGCTGCCGCCGTATCCAACGCAGGCGGGCTGGGGCTGATCGGGGCCGCCGCTGCGCCGGGGGAGGTGGTCGAAGCGATGATTAAAGAGGCGAAATCGCTGACCGACCGCCCGTTCGGGGTCAATATCATGCTGATGAGCCCGTTTGCCGACGATGTGGCACGCATCTGCGCCGAGCAGAAGGTCAAGGTGGTCACGACCGGCGCAGGCAACCCGGGCAAATATATGGAGATGTGGAAGGCAGCCGGCATGAAGGTTATCCCGGTGGTCGCTTCGGCGGCGCTTGCCAAACGGATGGAACGCGCGGGCGTCGATGCGGTGGTCGCGGAAGGGACCGAATCCGGCGGGCATATCGGGGAACTGACCACCATGTGCCTGGTGCCGCAGGTGGTGGACGCGGTTTCCATCCCGGTGATCGCGGCCGGCGGCATTGCGGATGCGCGCGGGGTAGCCGCTGCGTTTGCATTGGGCGCGCAGGGGGTGCAGTGCGGGACGATTTTTGTCTGCGCCAACGAAAGCCCGGCCTGCGACACCTATAAACAGATGATCGTTGACGCAAAGGACACCGAAACGATCGTGACCGGCCGCAACGGCGGGGCGCCCATCCGGTCGCTCAAGACGAAATTTACCCGCAAGCTGGCAAAACTCGAGCGGGAGGAGATTTCCCAGGAAGAATTTGAAAAGCTGGCGGCCGGATCGCTGCGCAAAGCGGTGCAGGACGGCAACCTCGAGGAAGGCACCTTTATGGCCGGGCAGATCTCCGGGCTGGTGGACCGGATTGCGCCGGCAAAAGAGATCGTGGACCAGCTGATGGCCTCGAGCGAGGAACTTCTGAAAAATTTGGTAGCCGAGAGGGGGATCCGCTTTGAGTGAGCATAAAGTTGCATTGGTAACCGGTGCAAAACAGGGGATCGGGCGCGCGATCGCGCTGGCACTGGCAAAAGACGGGTTTGACGTTGCGATCAACTGCCGCGGGGAACAGTCCGCAGCGGCGGGACGCGAGGTGGCGGCCGCCTGCATGCAGTACGGGGTGGATGCCGACTGTTTTTTGGCGGATGTATCGGATTTTGAGGCCTGCGCGGCGATGGTCAAACGGGTAGCGACCAAATGGGGCCGCATCGACGTGCTGGTCAACAACGCCGGCATCACCCGGGACGGCCTGATCGCCCGGATGAGCGAGGAACAATACGATGCAGTCATCGCTTCCAATCAAAAGAGCGTTTATAATATGATGCGGCAGGTAGTGCCACTGATGATGAAACAGCGGGACGGGCGCATCATCAATATCACCTCGGTAGCGGGGGTTTACGGCAACGCCGGACAGTTCAATTATTCAGCTTCCAAAGCGGCGGTGATCGGTATGACCAAATCGGCTGCAAAAGAACTGGGCGGGCGCAATATCACGGTGAACGCCATTGCACCGGGTTTTGTGGATACCGATATGACCGGCAAGCTGCCGGACAAGGCAAAAGCGGCGATCCTGGAGCGGATCAGCCTCGGGCGTACCGGCAAGCCGGAGGACATCGCAGCGGCAGTCGCATTTTTGGCCGGCCCGGGCGCAGCATATATCACCGGGCAGGTGCTTTGCGTAGACGGCGGGATTGTGATGTAAGAGGGGACGGCCCGGGGCAAAGCGATTGCAGGGCCGCCAAGAACAGTGAAGAAGGGCGGAAAAAATAGATGGAAAAACGTGTGGTAATCACTTCGATGGGCGCGGTGACGCCGGTCGGTTTGGATGTGGAGAGCACCTGGAAGAGCATGGTGGAAGGGCGGCATGGGTTTGCCCCGATCACCTCTTTCGACACCTCCCGGCTGAAGGTCAAATGCGCGGCGCAGATCCACGATTGGGACCCGGTCGCCATGGGGCTGAATAAAAAGGACGCGCGCCGGATGGACCGGTACACCCAGTTTGCCATGGCGGCAGCCAAGCAGCTGATGGACAATGCCGGCGACCTTGGGGAATTTGACCCCTACCGTGCGGGCGTGATCGTCGGCAGCGGCATCGGCGGCTTCCAGACCAACCTGGATGAGCATGTCAAATTCCTGGAAAAAGGGCCGGACCGGGTATCGGTCTTTTTGATCCCGATGATGATCTGCAATATGGCCGCCGGACAGATCGCCATCCAGTACCAGTTCAAGGGCGACAACTTTGCGACCGTCACCGCCTGCGCGACCAGTGCGCATGCGATCGGCGAAGCCTTCCGCAAGATCAAATTCGGTTTCCTGGATTACTGCATCACCGGCGGTTCGGAAGGGACGATCAACGAATATGCAATTGCTGGCTTCCAGAATATGGGGGCGCTGACCGAAGCGACCGACTGTGACCGGCTTTGCATCCCGTTTGATAAGGAGCGCAGCGGGTTTGTGATGTCCGAAGGGGCGGCACTGCTGCTGCTGGAGGAATATGAGCATGCAAAAGCGCGCGGCGCAAAGATATTGGGCGAGATCGTGGGATATGGCGCGACCGACGATGCGCATCACATCACCGGGCCCGACCCGAATGGGGAAGGCGCGGCGCATGCGATGATGAACGCGATGGCGGAAGCGGGTATCCGGCCGGAACAGGTGGGATACATCAATGCCCACGGCACCTCCACCCATCTCAACGAGCTGTGTGAAACGGCCGGCATCAAGCTGGCGTTTGGGGAGCATGCCTACCGGTTGGCGGTCAGCTCGACCAAATCGGTGACCGGGCATATGCTCGGGGCAGCGGGCGCGGTGGAAGCGATCGCCTGCGCCAAGGCGCTGCAGGAGGGCATCCTGCCGCCCACCATCGGATACAAGGTGCCGGATGAGGAATGCGACCTGGATTATGTCACCGAAGGGGCGCGCAAGGCGGATGTACAGTATGCGCTGTCCAATTCCCTGGGCTTCGGCGGGCATAACGCCACCTTGCTGCTGAAAAAATTTGAGGGGTGAGCGATATGGGAAAACAATTGGATATAGAACAGATGCGGGCTTTGATGGAATGTGTGGCCCAGAACCGGATCGGCGAATTTTCCTTTTCCTGTGAGGATTTCCAGGTGCAGATCAAAGGTGCGCCGGCCCCGGCAGCGGCAGCCTGCGCGGCGGCGCCGGCTGTAACCGTGGCCGCGGCTGCGGCTGTGCCCGCGCCGCAGACGGAAGCTGCACCGCAGCCGGAACCGGAGGCGGTTTATATCACCTCCCCGATCGTCGGGACCTTTTATGCGGCCAGCGGGCCGGATAAGGAGCCGTTTGTCCAGGTGGGGCAGGCGGTTCGGGAAGGGGATACCGTATTCATCGTGGAATCGATGAAGGTGATGAACGAGGTGCCGGCAGATAAAGCCGGGATTGTTGCCGAGGTGCTGTTAAAGAACGGCGACCCGGTGGAATATGGCCAGCCGGTCCTCCGGTTGGAATAAAAGGAGGGGAAAACTATGCCGCTTTTGGATCAGGAACAGATCAAAGCGATCATCCCGCACAGGGACCCGTTCCTGCTGATCGATACGGTGGAAGAAATGGAGATCGGCAAGCGGGTGGTTGCGACCAAATATATCAGCCCGGATTCGTTTTGGTTTGAGGGGCATTTCCCCGATTACCCGGTGACGCCCGGGGTGCTGATTGTGGAGATGCTGGCGCAGGCGGGCGCAGTGTGCGTGCTGTCAATGCCGGAAAACAAGGGCAAAATCGCCTTTTTCGGCGGGATTGACAAGGCAAAATTCCGCCGCCAGGTGCGCCCGGGGGATACGCTGCGGCTGGAAGTGGAGATGCTGAAGATCCGGGGCAGTTTCGGCGTAGGCAAGGCGACTGCAACGGTGGACGGCGAGCGGGCCTGTTCGGCTGAGATCACCTTTGCATTGGGTAAATAAGTTTTGTAGAGAAGTTTGTGAGGGTAAGGACATGAAGTTTTCAAAAGTCCTGATAGCAAACCGCGGGGAAATTGCGGTGCGCATCATCCGCGCCTGCCGGGAAATGGGGCTGGCGACGGTCGCCGTCTGTTCGCAGGCCGACCGGTCGGCGCTGCATGCGCAGATCGCGGACGAATGTGTCTGCATCGGGCCGGCCCCGTCGAAGGACAGCTATCTGAATATGCATGCGATTCTGGCGGCCTGTGAACAGACCGGTGCGGACGCGCTGCATCCCGGGTTCGGGTTCCTTTCGGAAAACGCCTATTTTGCACGGCTGTGCGGCATCTGCGGGGTCAAATTCATCGGGCCGAAGCCGGAAGCGATCGAGCTGCTCGGCAACAAGGCGCAGGCGAAAGCGACCATGCGGGAAGCCGGGGTACCGGTGGTACCGGGCAGCGACGGCGCGGTGGCGGATGTGCAGGAAGCGGCAAAGATCGCGCGGGAGATCGGGTACCCGGTGATGGTCAAAGCTTCCGCCGGGGGCGGCGGCCGCGGGATCCGGGTCGCTTATGCGGAAAATGAACTGGAAAACGCTTTTTTGACCGCCCGGCAGGAGGCGCTCGCCTGTTTCGGCGACGGGGACATCTACCTGGAGAAATTCCTCATCAATCCCCGGCATATCGAGATACAGGTGCTGGCCGATGAAGCGGGCAACGCCATCCATCTGGGTGAGCGGGACTGCTCAATCCAGCGCCGCAACCAGAAGATGCTGGAGGAAAGCCCTTCCCCGGCGGCAGTGATGGATGAAGGGCTGCGCCGCCGGATGGGGGAAGCAGCCAAACGGGCGGTGGCGGCGGCAGGATACCAGAATGCCGGTACGATCGAATTTTTGGTGGATGCGCAGGGGGATTTCTATTTTATGGAGATGAACACCCGCATCCAGGTGGAACATCCGGTGACCGAGGAAGTGACCGGGGTGGATATCGTCAAAGCGCAGATCCAGATCGCCCAGGGCGGCCCGCTGCCGGTGCGGCAGGAGGACGTACACCTGTTCGGGCATGCGATCGAATGCCGGATCAATGCAGAAAACCCGGCGCTTGGATTCCGCCCGTCACCGGGGACCATCCAGTCGCTGTATATGCCGGGCGGGCCGGGCGTGCGGATTGACAGCGCCGTCTATGCCGGATATACCATTACGCCTTACTATGATTCGATGATCGCCAAACTGATCGTACATGCGCCGACCAGGCAGGAAGCGATTATGAAGATGCGTTGGGCGCTGGCGGAGTTTTTGGTGGAAGGCGTGGATACCAACATTGATTTCCAGCTTTCGCTGCTGCATAACCCGGCGTTTGAACGGGGCGAATATGATATCGGTTTTTTGGGCCGCTGGATGAAGGAAAAGGGGATTGGTGGATAAATGCTGGAAGATTTATTTGCGAAAGTAAAGCTGCGCGCTTCCTATGACAAGCCCGCCGACCAAAAAGGCAAGATCAATATCCCGGAAAACCTGATGTTCAAATGCCCGCGCTGCGGCAAGGTGGAGTTCATGGACGCGTTTTTGCTGGGCGGGAAGATCTGCCCGGCCTGTGGGTATCATGCGCGCCTGTCCGCACAGGAACGCATCGAACAGGTGGCGGATAATTTTACATTCAAAGAATATGATAAACACATGAAAAGCCTGAACCCGATCGATTTCCCGGGATATGCCGAAAAGGTGGCGCATCTGCGCCGGAAAACCGGGCTGCGGGAAGCGATTTTGACCGGCGAATGTGAAATCATGGGCCAGCCGTGCGCGCTGGGCGTGATGGATGCACGGTTCATGATGGCGTCGATGGGCTCGGTGGTCGGGGAAAAGGTGACCCGGCTGTTTCAACGGGCCGAGCAGGAGGACCTGCCGGTCGTGCTGTTTACCGCCAGCGGCGGCGCACGGCTGCAGGAAGGGCTCATCTCGCTGATGCAGATGGCGAAAACCTCTGGCGCAGTGGGGCGGCATTCCCGCAAAGGGCTTTTGTATGTGACCGTGTTGACCGACCCGACGACCGGCGGCGTGACGGCAAGCTTTGCGTCGCTCGGGGACATCATCATCGCCGAACCGAAGGTGCTGGTAGGGTTTGCCGGACGCAGGGTGATCGAAGGGACCATCCGGCAGCGGCTGCCGGAGGATTTCCAGTCGGCGGAATTTGCCCAGCAGCATGGGTTTGTGGATATGATCGTGCCGCGCGGGGAACTGCGGCGCACGCTTGCCCAGCTCATCCGGCTGCATACAGGGAAAGGGGGTGGCCCGGATGAAAACAGCGTGGGATAATTTACAGATCATCCGGGAGAAGAACCGCCCGACCGTGCGGGATTATATCCCGATGATCTTCCGGGATTTCATCGAACTGCACGGCGACCGCCTGTATGGGGACGACGCCGCCATCCTGGGCGGGATTGGTATGGCAGGGGATATGCCGGTGACCGTCCTTGCGCAAGTAAAGGGCAGGGATTTAAAGGAGAACCAGGCTTCGAATTTTGCCATGCCGCATCCGGAAGGGTATCGCAAGGCGCTGCGGCTGGCCCATCAGGCGGAAAAATTCCACCGGCCGGTCATCTGTTTCATCGATACGCCGGGGGCTTTCTGCGGCGTGGGCGCGGAAGAACGCGGCCAGGGGGAAGCCATTGCCCGCAATATGATGGAATTTATGGAACTGAAAACCCCGGTCATTTCGATCGTCCTGGGGGAAGGCGGCAGCGGCGGCGCGCTGGCGCTCGGGGTATGCGACGAGCTGGCGATGCTGGAAAATGCGATCTATTCGGTCATTTCCCCGCGTGGGGCGGCTTCCATCCTATGGAAAGACGCCTCCAGGGAAAAGGAAGCGGCCAATATCCTGCGGATTACGGCCAGCGACCTGGTGGAATTCGGCGTAGCGGAAACGGTTATCCCCGAACCGGTGGGCGGCGCGCATAACGACCCGCAGCTGATGGGCAAGCGTATATCCGAATATATTTTGGCAACAATTCCAAAATATACAAAAATACCTATTGCCAAACTGCTGGAAAACAGGTATTATAAGTTCCGTAAGATTGGAGTGTTCACTGAGCAAAAGGGCGTGAACCCTCTTTAATCAGCGGATTTGATAGAAATCATCAATGGGAGGAAAGAACTATGGTATTCGAGAAAGTAAGAGAGATTTTGATCGACCAGCTGGATGTAGAGGAAGATGCGGTCACGCTGGATGCGAATATCCAGAACGACCTGGGCGCCGATTCGCTGGATATCGTCGACCTGGTGATGTCTTTGGAAGAAGAATTCGACTGCGAGATCCCGGATGAGGAGATTGAAAATATCAAAACGGTCGGCGATATCGTGAAATACATCGAAGAAAACGCCAACGTCTGATTTTTTCAAAGGCTCAGAAGGCGCTGCCCGCAGTGGCGGCGTTTTTTGTTACACGCAAAAAAGCAGCCGGCCACCGGGGCGTCTGCCGGGCGGCATGCTGCAAACACCGATTTGACTGTTGGAAAGGGATGAGGATGATGTATGACGAATTGAGGCTCAGTATGGAAGCCGAGCGCTCCAAAAGCCCGCTTTATAAGCATGTGGTGAAGACTTATGCCTGGATGGCGCTGGGGCTGCTGCTCACCTTTGGGACTTCGCTGGCATTCTGCCTGAGCGGCGCGGTGCTGGTGATGTTTGTCGCCCCCTGGCTGCCGATTGCGCTGCTGGTCGCGAAGCTGGCGCTGGTGGTCTATCTGACCGCCCGGATCACCCGTTTTTCAGTCAATACGGCGCGGGGGATCTTCCTGGCGTATTCGGTGCTGGCAGGCATCGCGCTCTCGCCTATCCTGCTCGTTTACGGCGCCTACAGCGCGATCCTGGCCTTTTTTGTGACCGCGCTGTTTTTTGGGATCATGGCGGCGGCCGGCATCATCACCAAGCAGGATGTTTCCAGGTTCCGGTCGATTGTGGCAGTGGGGCTGGTTACGCTGCTCATCATGGAACTCGTTAGCCTGTTCTTGCAGCTGCCGGGCTTTGATACAGCCATCTGCTTCATCGGGCTGGCCCTGTTTTTAGGGGTCACGACCTACGATTCCAAAAAGGTGAAGGATTATTATTACACCTTTGAAGGGGATGCGGCGATGCTCGAAAAGATTTCGATCTATTCGGCGCTCAACCTGTATCTCGATTTTATCAATATCTTCCTTTACCTGCTGCGGCTGCTTGGGAAACGCAACTGAAATCTTGCTTGACAAATGCCTGGCAGGGGCGTATACTGACTTTTGTAAAATCAAATAAAATCTTCAGGGCAGGGTGCGATTCCCTACCGGTGGTATAGCCCACGAGCCGCAAGGCATGATTCGGTGTGACTCCGAAGCCGACAGTACAGTCTGGATGGAAGAAGATAACAGCGCAGGCGCAAGCCTGTGGCAAAGAAATTTGCCGCCCTGGGATGTTTTCAGACATTCCGGGGCGTTTTATTTTCCCCGGCAAGGATAACCCCGCCGCAGCGGGCGCATTGCTTGCCGGAAAGGATTTTCGGCAAACGCAGTCCTGCCCTGGACGATTTAATCCGGGACAGGGATGGCAAAAATCCGGCAAACCTGCCTTCTGCCAAAAGGGAGGGGGCGTGTGTGGGGGAACCGCAGGTTCCTACCGCACCTTGAGCGAGCGCAGCGAGCGGATAACCCCGCCGCAGCGGGCGCATTGCTTGCCGGAAAGGATTTTCGGCAAGCAATGCCCTGGATGATTTCATCTAGGGCATTTTTTATTTTGGGAGGCGATGGGATGGATGACGCGGGATATATGTATCAGGCGCTGAAGCTGGCGGAAAAAGGATGCGGCTGGGTCGCGCCCAACCCGATGGTCGGCGCGGTGATCGTCAAAGACGGGCAGGTGATCGGGCAGGGCTGGCATGAAAAATACGGCCAGCCGCATGCCGAGCGCAATGCGCTGGCAAGCTGTACCCGCCCGCCGGACGGGGCGACGATGTATGTGACCCTCGAGCCCTGCTGCCATTACGGCAAGCAGCCGCCCTGTGTGGATGCGGTTCTGCAGGCGGGTATCCGCCGGGTGGTGGTCGGGTCGGGCGACCCGAACCCGCTGGTGGCCGGCAAGGGGATCCAAATCTTACGGGAACATGGGGTGGAAGTGACCGAAAACGTTCTGCGGGCGGAATGTGACCGGCTCAACGAGGTGTTTTTCCACTATATCACGACAAAACGCCCGTTTGTCGTGATGAAATATGCCATGACGATGGACGGCAAGATCGCTACATATACCGGGGCCTCCAAATGGGTCACCGGCGAGGCGGCAAGGGCGCATGTACAGCAGCAGCGCCACCGGTACACCGCCATTATGGCAGGGGTCGGGACGGTGCTGGCCGACGACCCGCTGCTCACCTGCCGGCTCCCCGGCGGGAAAAACCCGGTGCGCATCATCTGCGATACCGGGCTGCGCACCCCGTTGCAGGCGCAGGTGGTCACGACCGCACGGGAAGCCCCGACCATCCTGGCCACCTGCTGTACCGACCCCGAAAAGCAGCTGGCGTATGAAAAAGCCGGCTGCCGGGTGATTTGCCTGCCAGAAAAGGGCGGGCATACCGACCTGGACGCGCTGATGGGAAAACTCGGGGAGATGCAGATCGACAGCGTCCTGCTCGAAGGCGGCGGGACACTGCATTGGGCGGCGCTGCAAAGCGGGATCGTCCAAAAGGTGCAGGCATATATCGCCCCGAAGCTGTTCGGCGGGCAGACGGCCAAAACCCCGGTCGAAGGGGAAGGGGTGGCGGCGCCTGCGGACGGGTTCCTGCTGAAAAACAGTGTTGTGACCCGGCTGGGCGAAGATTTCCTGATTGAAAGCGAGGTGCAGGCGGATGTTCACCGGGATTGTTGAAGAGATGGGAAAAGTCAAACAGGTCAAACGGGGACGGGATTCGGCGGTGCTCACCATTGAAGCGAAAACCGTCCTGGAAGGCACCCGGCTGGGGGACAGCATCGCAGTCAACGGCATCTGCCTGACGGTGAGCGGGTTATCCAGCGGGAGCTTTTCAGCCGATGTGATGCACGAAACCCTCAACCGTTCCTCGCTCAAACAGCTGGGGACCGGCAGCCGGGTGAATCTGGAACGCGCCATGCCGGCAGACGGGCGGTTTGGCGGGCATATCGTGACCGGGCATGTGGACGGCGTGGGGACGGTGGTAAAAATCCGGCGGGATGATACCGCAATTTGGTATACCGTGCAGGCCGGGCCGGAGATCATGCGGCATATCGTGCAGAAAGGCTCGATCGCGCTGGACGGCATCAGCCTGACGGTGGCGCAGCTGTTGCCGGATGGGTTTGCCATTTCGGCCATCCCGCATACGGTGGCGCAGACGGTCTTGCAGGACCGTGCGCAGGGGGATCTGGTGAATCTGGAAACGGATATCATTGGCAAATATGTGGAAAAGTTTTTGGGGGAAGGGCCGTCCGGCCAGCCCAAGAGCAGGATCGACAAGGAATTTTTATCCCGTTATGGGTTTTAAAAGGAGGATGGGCATATGCCGTTCAACACAGTGGAAGAAGCGCTTGCGGAACTGCGCAATGGGAAGATCATCCTGGTGACCGACGACCCGGAGCGCGAAAACGAGGGGGATTTTATCTGCGCGGCCCAGTTTGCCACGACCGAAAACATCAATTTCATGGCAAGCCACGGCAAAGGGCTGATCTGTATGCCGATGTCGGAAAGCTATGTCGAAAAACTGCGCATCCCGCAGATGGTTCGGCAGAATACCGAAAGCCATGAAACGGCTTTTACCATTTCAATCGACCATATCTCCACCAAAACCGGCATCAGCGCAGCCGAGCGGTCGGTCACAGCGCTCGCCTGTGTGGCGGACGGCGCCAAACCGGAGGATTTCCGGCGGCCGGGGCACATGTTCCCGCTGCTGTCCCGCCCGAACGGGGTGCTCGAACGCGCCGGGCATACCGAAGCGACGGTGGACCTGTGCCGGCTGGCGGGGTTGAAGGAATGTGGGCTTTGCTGTGAGATCATGCGGGAGGACGGCACGATGATGCGTACCCCCGAACTGATGGAACTGGCAAAAAAATGGGATATGAAATTTATTACCATCCGCGACCTGCAAAACTACCGCAAATGCCATGAAAAGCTGGTCGATCAGATGGCGGCGGTCCATCTGCCGACCAAGTACGGCAATTTCAAGGCGTATGGGTTTGTCAACCGCCTGAATGGGGAACACCATGTCGCGCTGGTCAAAGGGGAGATCGGGGACGGGATGGATGTGCTCTGCCGGGTACATTCCGAATGCCTGACCGGGGATACTTTCGGGTCGCTGCGGTGTGACTGCGGCCAGCAGCTTGCCTGCGCCATGATGCAGATTGAAAAGGAAGGGCGCGGCATCCTGCTGTATATGCGGCAGGAAGGGCGCGGGATCGGGCTCATCAACAAGCTGCGGGCATATGAATTGCAGGAACAGGGGATGGATACGCTCGAAGCCAACCTGGCGCTTGGGTTTGCCGGGGATGAGCGGGAATATTACATCGGTGCGCAGATTTTGCGGGAGCTCGGGGTAAAAACCATGCGGCTGCTGACCAATAACCCGGATAAGGTCTACCAGCTTTCGGAATTCGGGCTGGAAATCAGCGAGCGGGTGCCCATCCAGATGGATGCGACCGCCTATGACCTGTCTTACCTCAAAACCAAACAGGAGCGTATGGGCCACCTGTTGAATTATCAATAAAACAAGGAGAGGGATTTGTCATGAAAATTTTTGAAGGGAAACTGGTATCCAAAGAGATTAAAATCGGGATCGTTGTCGCCCGGTTCAATGAATTTATCACTTCAAAGCTGCTCAGTGGGGCAAAGGATGGGCTTGTCCGGCATGAGGTCAAAGAGGAAAATATCGACGTGGCATGGGTGCCGGGCGCGTTTGAAATCCCGCTAATCGCTTCCAAGATGGCCGGCAGCGGCAGATATGACGCGATCATCTGCCTGGGGGCGGTCATCCGTGGTTCGACCACCCATTATGATTATGTCTGCAACGAGGTGTCCAAGGGGATCGCGGCCGTTGCGATGCAAAGCGGCATCCCGGTCATGTTTGGGGTGCTCACGACCGAAAATATCGAACAGGCGATCGAACGGGCAGGTTCCAAAGCGGGCAACAAGGGGTATGAGTGCGCGCTGGGCGCGATTGAAATGGTCAACCTGATCCGCGAGATCGGATAAAGCGGGACGGATATCCTGTACTTATGGGCAGGGGACGCGGCAGAAAACTGGCTGCGTCCCCTGTTTTTTGTATCAAGCGGCCTGCCGGGCGGGAAATTTGCGCTTTTGCTTGCATTTTGGGCGTGAATTCGGTATGATAACAATGTATGTGATTTTATCCCTGGCAGCGTCGCCGCGAAGGCCGGGATTTTGGGAATCTTTAGGACAAAGGAGAAAATATTATGGCGCAGCAACAAAAGAAAATGGTGGAAGCCATCACCTCGATGGAACAGGATTTTGCACAATGGTACACCGACATCGTAAAGAAGGCCGACCTGGCGGATTATTCGTCGGTGCGTGGCTGCATGATCGTGCGGCCGTATGGCTGCGCGATCTGGGAAAATATCCAGAAGGACCTGGACGCCCGCTTCAAGGCGCTGGGGCATGAAAACGTACAGATGCCGATGTTTATCCCGGAAGGGCTCCTGCAGAAGGAAAAGGACCATGTCGAAGGGTTTGCGCCGGAAGTGGCCTGGGTGACCCATGGCGGGAGCGAAAAGCTGACCGAACGGCTCTGCGTGCGCCCGACTTCCGAAACGCTGTTCTGCGAGCATTATGCGAATATCATCCATTCCTACCGCGACCTGCCGAAACTGTATAACCAGTGGTGTTCGGTCGTGCGTTGGGAAAAGACCACCCGCCCGTTCCTGCGCACCTGCGAATTCTGGTGGCAGGAGGGCCACACCATGCATGAAACCGCCCAGGAAGCGATGGAGGAAACCGAGCAGATGCTCAATGTCTATGCGGATTTCTGTGAAGATGCGCTGGCCATCCCGGTGACCAAGGGGCGCAAGACCGACAAGGAAAAATTTGCTGGCGCAGAGGCGACTTATACCATTGAAGCGATGATGCACGACGGCAAGGCGCTGCAGTCCGGCACCTCCCACTATTTCGGCGATGGGTTTGCCAAAGCGTTTGATATCACCTTCCAGGGCCGGGACAACAAACCCGCGTACCCGCATCAGACCTCCTGGGGGATGTCCACCCGCATCATCGGTGCGATCATCATGACCCACGGGGACGACAACGGACTGGTGCTGCCGCCTGCCATTGCGCCGATCCAGGTGGTCGTGATCCCGGTTGCGCAGCATAAGCCGGGCGTTTTGGAAAAAGCTGGGGAACTGACCGAACGGCTGAAGAAGGTCTGCCGGGTGAAGATGGACGACAGCGACAACTCGGCCGGCTGGAAATATGCGGAATATGAGATGAAGGGCGTGCCGCTGCGTTTGGAGATGGGCCCGCGCGATATCGAGGCGGGCCAGTGCGTCCTGGTGCGGCGGGATAACCGGGAAAAGACGGTCGTTTCGCTGGATGAACTGGAAGAAAAGATCCCACAGCTGCTCAAGGCGGTGCATGACGGATTGTACCAGCGGGCGCTGGAAAACCGCGAATCCCGGACCTGGGTTGCCCATTCGTTCGACGAGCTCAAAAAACTGGCTGCGGAAAAGAGCGGCTTCTTCAAAACCATGTGGTGCGGGGACGCCGAATGTGAACTCAAGGTCAAAGAGGAAGCGGGGCTCACCTCCAGATGTATGCCGTTTGAACAGGAAAACCTTGGAGATACCTGCCCAATCTGTGGAAAACCGGCAAAAACGAGCATTATTTGGGGAAAAGCTTACTAAAATCGGACAAAAACCAGACAATAGCGGCAAATTTGGCATTTGGCAATCAAAACCCGATCTGCTATAATGTGCTCCATCACCGATGGTAGGCGTTATCATGGGTGATGGGGGTACGCAGAACCTTCCCGGGGATTTCCCGGGGCAGGGTTTGCGGGTTTTGAGGATCAACATGGAGAATCAAAACGAAGCGGCCGATCTTAATTGAGTCACTTTATATCCTTTCCCGTACAGGCTGTCCGGAAGGGGCCGGATGAATAGGCTGGCCTGGCAGAATTGAGGGGGCCGGAAGCGGCTGCGGGGGATGGATGTAAAAGAAAAAGATTAAGGAAGGTCATAAGAATGAAAAGAAAACTGATTCCGGTTATTTTGGCAGCAATGTTGGTGAGCCTGAGTTTTGCCGCCTGCGGCAACGACAAGGCGGAAGAAGAAAGCTCTTCTGCACCGAGCAGCTCGGCTGTTTCCAGCGAGGAAGAGGCTTCCAGTGAAGACGCTTCCAGCGAGGAAGAAGTTTCCAGTGAGGAGGAAGTTTCCAGCGAGGATGCTTCCAGTGAGGAAGAAGTTTCCGGCGAGGAAGCTTCCAGTGAAGATGCTTCCAGCGAGGATGTGGCTGCACAGTCTGAGGACGCTGCAGCTTCCGGCGACGCTTCTTCTGAGGCGGAGCTGGTAGCGGAGGAAACACCTGCTTCGGAATCCACTGCTGCCTGAAAACAGGCGCAGGAAAATCCCGGTATGGACGCCCTGCTTTGAAAGATAAGCGGCGGGATGCGTTACATAACACAAGGCGAAAAAAGGACAAAAGAACGGCTGCCAGGGAACATTTCCCTGGCAGCCGTTTGATCTGTACAAAAGGAAATCCCAGGCGGAAAGCCCGGGATTTCAAGTGGAGAAAATAGCCCAAGAGGGGTGCCCGTCCGGGCTTATGCGGATGCCGCCAGCCCGGTATGGGCGCGGCGGCAAATGGCAACGATTTTTGGCAGGTCACGCATATTTCGCTGCGTATTCCTTGGCCTCCCGCCGGACGATCTTGCCGGTCGTGGTCTTCGGCAGGGAATCCACATACACGATCTTGCGCGGGTATTTATACGGTGCGGTGACCTCTTTGACGTATTTTTGCAGCTCACGGGTGAGGTTGTCGGATGCGGTATACCCGTTCTGCAGCACGATGACCGCCGCGACGATCTGCCCGCGGATGGGGTCTTTGGCGCCCACGATCGCGCTTTCCTTCACCGCCGGATGGGAATTGAGCACGCTTTCGATCTCGAACGGCCCGATGCGGTAGCCGGAGCATTTGATCATATCGTCGATCCGCCCCACATACCAGTAATAACCGTCCGCATCCTTATATGCGGTGTCGCCGGTGTGGTAGATCCCGTCCTGCACCGGGTAAATGGTTTCGCCATTGATATAATAATAATCGAGCAGCCCCACATGCGGACGGCTTTCGTCCACCCGCAGCACCAGCTCGCCGGTTTCGCCCACATCACAGCTGCTGCCGTCCGGACGGATCAGGTCGACATGGTAAAGCGGCGACGGTTTGCCCATCGAGGACGGCCGCACATCAATAAACGGGGAGGTAAAGGTGATCGGGGTGCCTTCGCTCTGGCCGCATCCTTCGTGGATATAATGCCCGGTCAGCTGGAAGAACTGCTGGTTCACTTCGCCGGAAAGCGGCTCACCTGCAGTCGAATACCACTGGATGCTTTCCACATGTTCCCGCGTCAAGCCGTCATGCAGCAAAAAGCGGTACATGGTCGGCGGGACGCACATGGTGGTCGGCCGGTAGGTCTGGAGGATGTGCATCATATTTTTGGTGTTGAACCGGATCGGGTCATAAGCCAGGATGGCAGTCCCGCAGATCCATTGCCCATAGATGTTCCCCCAGCCGAATTTTGCCCAACCGGAATCGGTTTGGGTCAGATGCAGGCCGTTGTTCTGCACGCACTGCATATATTTTGCGGTGATGATATGCCCGAGCGGGTACAGGCGGTTGTGCATCGCCATTTTCGGGTAACCGCTGGTGCCGGAGGTGAAGTAGGCCACGAGCGGGTCGGTGTTGCAGGCTTGGTTCGGCTGCTCGTACTGCCCGCATTGGATGAATTCATCCGACAGGCAGCGGTAACCGTCGGCTTCGTGGTTGATGGTGTAGATCCCTTCGAGGGTCCGGCACTTATCCGGCAGGTCCCTGATCTGTTCCAGGACGTCCTCATCCGGCAGGACGATCAGGGCTTTTGCCTTGCAGGTGTCGATGCGGTATGCGATATCCTTTTCTTTCATCTGGATCGAGATCGGCGCAGCCACTGCGCCAATGCGGCAGAGCGCCACAGCGATGATCCAGTACATCCAGTGCCGCCGCAGCATGGTGACCACCCGGTCGCCGCGGTGGATGCCGTTTTCGGTGAGCCAGGATGCCATCTGTTTGGACAGCCTGGAAATATCGGTAAAGGTGAACCGTATCATCGAGCCGTCTTCATCGGTGCAATAGATCAAAGCGGTCTTTTCCGGCTCTTCGCTGGCCCATACATCTACGATATCCCTCGCAAAGTCAAAATTCTCCGGGACGATGACCTGGTAATTCTTTTCAAAGTCCTGGCTGTCTTTAAACTCTGTTTTGGATAAGTATCTGTTGATCAGTTCCATAGCCGGTTCTTCCTTCCTGAAAGTTGAATGGTTGACGTTATGGTGAGATTATAGTATAATTTGGATGATGAGTCAACTTCATCTTTTTCACATTAAAAATGAATTATTTTCATTTTACGGAGGGAAACCGCATGACGCTGGCGTTTTGCAGGATTTACAAAACGGTGATTGAGCAGGGCAATTACATCAAAACGGCGGCGATTTTGAATATGTCGCCCTCGGCGATCAGCCATGCGGTGACCGAAGCGGAGGACCAGCTGGGGTTCAAGATCTTCAACCGCACCAAAAACGGGATCACCCTGACCGAATGCGGGTCGACCATCTACCCGTTTGTGATGAACCTGCTCAACAGCGAGGAAGCGCTCAACCAGTCGATCGACCAGATCAACGGCCTGGAGGTGGGGACGGTCAAGCTGGGCATCTTCAACAGCATCTGCACCAACTGGATGCCGCAGATCATCGAAAGCTTCGAGCAGCGGTACCCGAAGATCCAGCTGCATCTTTATGAGGGCGGGTATGAGGACGTCATCTATTGGATCAAGTCCGGTATCGTCGACCTGGGGTTCCTGTCCCAATCGTGTACGACCGAGCTGCCGGTGGAGGGGCTGTACCGCGACCCGCTGGTGTGTATCGTGCCGCCCGATTTTCCGACGAAAAACCCGGGCTATGTGACGATTGACGAGATCAAGGATCAGAAATTCGTGATCCAGCGGGAGGGCAGCGACGTGGACGTACAGCTGCTGTTCAAAAGGCACGGGCTGCATTTCCACGCCAATTACCAAATTTTGGACGATACGTCGGTGATGGCGATGATCGCCTGCGGGCGCGGGATTTCCATTATGCCGGCGCTGACCGCCAAAGGGCTGGAAGGCGACCTGAAAACTTTGCGGATCACGCCGGAGGAATGCCGGGTGATCGGCATTTCGATGCCGGATAAAAAGATGCTTTCCCCGGCCGGGAAGGCGCTTTATCAGCACATTTTGGATTATGTGGGCAAGCTGGAGCGATATGTCCCGTAAGGGCGCGCGCCCGGTGCGGGATGGTATTTGGCGGATTGCATAAAAAACAGAGGGCGGTTTACTTCGGATTTTACAAGTTTTTTTTGTTTTTTTTGTAAAAATACTTGCAATCATACGGGGCATATGGTATTATAATCAAGCGTGACTGCACAAGATATGCGTTG
>CALXGW010000050.1 GCA_944387965.1 uncultured Anaerotruncus sp.
GGACAGCCTCGATATTCTGCGGGTCTTTGAGTATCAGCTGGTCGATCCGGTTGCCCCGTGCCTGCAGTTCCATCGTCTGCTCGCCGTCGGTGGTATGGACGGTGGTTGGCTGCATGCTGACATTCAAAACAGCGCTGTATTCATCGCGCGGCAAGAAATCGAGTTCCACCGATTCGATCTTTTCCAGCGCCGGCACCCGGGTTTCATATCCCAGCCCGCCATACATGAACACCGCTACAAAGCAGGCGGAAAGCACCGCCATGCCGATGCCAAGCGGCAAACTTCTCCGCATCGTTTTAAAGCCGCGGTTAAAGACCGCTTCCATCACGATGTACGCCAAAAGCCCGCCGATCACTGTCCAGCAGAGATAAACCGCATAGCTGGAAGCTCCCATGACCACATAGAACATTGCGCCCACCGTCACACCGACCAGCAAGGTCCCCACCAGCTTGACGATCACCGGCAGGATCCCGTTGGAGGTCGCTGTCCCGGCCTGCTCGCTGCGGCGGCGGTGATACAGCTTCATGCTTGCCCAAAGCAGCAACACGCCCAGCACCAGGTAAACCAGCAGTGCAATGGTATTTTTAGCCACCAGGTCCTCCCCGGCATCCCCCAATCCGAACAGCCAGTTCATCCCGGACGGGAAGGTCAGCCGCTCGACCATGACAAGCAGCGGCGACAGGTTCATAATGGTCGCCCAGATATTCCCGTCCACCACAAACCCATACAAAAACGCTTCCGCAAGCAGCAGATACAGCATGCTGATCGCCGGCGCAGCCACCAGCAATACGCCGGAAAATACGAGCGAATTGAATACCGTCCCGCTCAGTACGCAGACAAAAGCAGTCACCGCATAGATCATGAACGCCACGATCAGCCAACCCAGCAGATCAAAGGCCAGCCATCCCAGCCGGGAAGCAGAAAACCCATAGCAGACCGCCTGGGTCACCGCCACAACCACATATGAAACGACCATCGGCGCCGCCAGGATGCTCATTCCCACCGCTGTATTGACCCCCAGCAGCATCTCCCGGCGCACGGGGATCGCGTGGTAAACATCCGCCGCCTTTTTGCTGTGCATATAGCTGTTGAGCGCCAGCCCCAGGACAAACGGCACAACCAGCAGAATCCCCGTGAAGAAGATCGCCGAAATCAGGGTAAAGTTTTCTGCCAGGCCAATAAAGTCCGGTGTTGACCAGCTCTGTACCAATGTTGCATCCGCTGCATAGATTTCCGCATACCGCGCCGCTTCCTGCGCGCTCCGGATGACTTCCATGATATACTGCACCGGGTAGAAAATGAATACCAGCAGGCTCACCAGCCCGATATACCCTTTGCTGCGCCGCAGCGTTTCCAAATAGAGGCTGCGGAACTGACTGGACTTAGAATAGGATGTTGTTGTAGTCATATCCAACCGCCTCCATTTCATAGATAAATACTTCTTCCAGCGTCAGCGGTACCCCTTCCGCAAAGGCCGCCCCACGCTCGGTCAGATATTGTGAAACTTCGCTGGAAGTCCCCCGTGCGATCAGGTTAAGCAGGCTTCCCGTACGGCTTTGCTGCAAAACCGAAAGCCCGTCCAGCAGCCCTTCCGGTTCCCCGTTTTGGAAAATCGCATGCACTTTGCAGAATCCCAGCTTCAATTCGTCGATCTCACGCTCAAACAGGATCTTTCCTTTGTGCAGCAGCCCCACATGGTCGCACAGGTCCTCCAATTCCCGCAGGTTATGCGAGGTAATGATGACCGTCATCTCACGGCTGGAAATCTCGTCTGCCAGCAGTTTTTTCACCCCGCCCCGGATCACCGGGTCCAGCCCGTCGAACGCTTCATCGAGCAGCAGCAGGTCGGGGCTACAGGCCATCCCCAACAGCAGCGCAGCCTGCCGCTTCATCCCTTTGGAGAAGGTGCTGATCTTCTTTTTGGGGTCAAGCGGGAATATCTTGCATAATTTTTGATACTGTTCTTCCGAAAAGCTTTCGTAGATCCCTTTATAAAAACGAGCCATATCCGAAAGGGTGCTCTGCGGCAGAAAGTATAAGTCGTCTGCTACAAAAAAGATCCGTTTTTTCACCTGGATATTTTCATAAATCGGTTCCCCATCCAGCGCAATGCTACCGCCGTCCGGCATATATACCCCGGCTGCCAGGCGCAGGAAGGTGGATTTCCCGGAACCGTTCGAACCGACCAGCCCATAGATGGACCCTTTCGGGATATCGGTCGTCAGCGCTTCCAGTGCGGTAAAATGGTCAAAACATTTTACCAGGTTTTCTGCCTGTATCATCGGCTCCCCTCCTCGTCAAAGACTTCATTCACAACCGCGTCCACCTGGGTATGTGTCAGCCCGATCCGTTTGCCCTCCCGCACAGCGTCCCGGATCTTCCCCAGGCTTTGCCCGGCAAGCATCTCTGCGGCGGTGTTGCCCGGCGCAATAAAGCTGCCTTTTCCACCCACGGAATAGATGATCCCGCAGCGCTCCAGTTCCTGATATGCTTTCTGCACCGTATTTGGATTGACCCCCAACTCTCGGGCCAATGTGCGCACCGACGGCAGCTGGCTATCCGGCCCCAGCGCTCCCAGGGAAGCTAATTCCGATATCTTATGGATCAGCTGTTCATAAATCGGCTGGCGGCTTTGCAGGTCCAGTTGCAGCATCCTTCCACCCCATTTCCTTATACTGTATCAATCGAACTATGTGTATTAGTTTAATTAGTACAGTTAAAGAATACCATACATTTCCGCTAAACGCAAGCCCTATTTTTGGAAAATCAAAAAATTTTTTCTTCTTCCTGCTGGGGCTGTATATCATCGCCTGATTTTTTGCATACTTTTTGAAAGTTTTCTGAAATTTCCAATTCCCGTCTTTGTTTTCGGAAAAAATCGTGATATACTGAACCTGGTATATTCGTGCCGGGATCTGTCGGGAAGGCATTGACTTTCCCCCAGTTTTTGTATTATATTGAAACATGTGCAGATTGATATTTTCTGCGCCGGTTATCCGACGGCGCAAATTTTGAAAATCGAAGGGGTAATTTGCACTTATGAGAAAGACAAAAATCGTTTGTACGTTGGGGCCGGCATCCAACAGCGAAGAGATGATCCGCGGCCTGATTTTGTCCGGGATGGATGTGGCCCGTTTCAACTTTTCCCATGCCGACCATGAAACCCATAAGCAAACCTTTGACCGGCTCGCCCGCCTGCGTGAAGAATTGGGCCGCCCGGTGGCTGCCCTTCTGGATACCAAAGGCCCGGAGATCCGCCTTGGTACCTTTAAAGGCGGCAAAGCGACCCTGCAGCAGGGTGACCGGTTCGTCCTGACCAGCGAGGAATGTGAAGGCGACGCCTGCCGCGCGCAGGTCAGCTTCGCCGGCCTGCCATGCGACGTCAAACAAGGTGACCGTATCCTGCTCAACGACGGCGGGATCGCTTTGAAGGTGCTTTCCACCACCAAATGCGAGATCACCTGCGAAGTCCTCAACAGCGGCGTCATTTCCGACCGCAAGGGGGTCAATGTGCCGGATGTGTGCCTTTCGCTGCCCTATATGAACGAAAAAGACCGCGAGGATATCATCTTCGGCGCACAGACCGGCTTTGACTTTATCGCCGCCTCCTTTACCCGCAGTGCGGAGGATATCTTACAGATCCGCCGGATCCTGGAAAAAGAAGGCAACCATACCATCCGTATCATTGCCAAGATCGAAAATGCCGAGGGCATCGCCAATATCGACGATATCCTGCGGGTATCCGACGGCATCATGGTCGCCCGTGGGGATATGGGGGTGGAAATCCCGTTTGAAGATGTGCCGGTATTCCAGAAAAAACTGATCCAGAAATGCTATAACGCCGGGAAAATGGTTATCACCGCCACCCAGATGCTGGAAAGCATGATCCATAACCCCCGCCCCACCCGTGCGGAATCGGCGGATGTGGCCAATGCGATCTATGACGGCACCAGCGCAATCATGCTCTCAGGCGAAACCGCTGCCGGCGAATATCCGCTCGAAGCGGTGCGCACCATGGCGCGGATCGCCGAACGCACCGAGCAGGATATCGATTATAAAAGCCTGTTTTTTACCCGCAAAAGCGAAAACCTCCCGGATATCACCAACGCGATCTCCCATGCCACCTGTACGACTGCCTATGACCTGGGGGCTGCGGCGATCGTTACCGTAACCTGGTCGGGCACTACCGCCCGGATGCTGTCCAAATACCGTCCGGATATCCCGATCATCGCTTGTACCCATCTGGACACCACCTACCGCCAGCTGGCCCTCTCCTGGGGGGTCACACCGCTGCGCGTGGACGTCAAGGAAAACACCGACGACCTGTTTTCCCATGCGATCAGCGTGGTCAAAGACGCCGGATATGTGGAAAACGGCAATGTCGTGGTTATCACCGCCGGGGTACCGCTTGGCATCAACGGCACCACAAACCTTTTGAAGGTGCATATCGTGGGCGATATCCTCGTCCGCGGCCAGGGGGTCAATAACCGCACCACTTTCGGACGGGTCTGCGTGGCCCACACCGAGGAAGAAGCGCTTGCCAATTTCAACGACGGCGATATCCTTGTCATCCCGGAAACCTCCAACCGGCTGCTGCCGATCCTGCGCAAGGCGTCCGCCATCGTGACGGAAGTGGGCGGCATGAATTCCCACGCCGCCATCGTCGGTATGGCGCTTGACATCCCTGTGATTGTCTTCGCGGAAAATGCGACCTCCATCCTCAAGTCCTCCACCGTCGTGGAGGTGGACGCCTCCTGCGGTACGGTCAGCAATAGCAGCGAATCGGAAAACGGGCGCTGCTGTATTTCGTAAAAAAGCCTCCGTACGGGGGCCGAGTATAAATTCAAAGGAGCTGCGATATGAAAAAATCTTACTTATCAAAACGCCTTTTGGCCTTCCTGATGGCCATGTGCTTGGCAGTTTCCCTGGCTGCCTGCGGCGACCGAAACACCCCGGCGGAAGAGGAAAGTTCTTCTGAAGTTTCTTCCTCTGATACCGAACTGGTCAACCCGCTGCCGGAAGAATCTTCCTCGGAAGCTGAAACAGAACCCCAGCCTGTCAAGCCGGATACGGAACTGCTGGAAAAGATCAACAACGCTTACAACATCAACAATGACGTCGTGGGCTGGCTCACCGTTCCGAACACCACCATCGATGAAGCGGTTATGCAGTACACCGATAACGAGTATTACCTGCGCCGCGATATCAATAAAACCGATGGGGTAAAAGAAGGCTGCTATTTTGCCGATTATGCCTGCACCTTCGGCGACCGCACCAAGCTTTCTGAAAACACCATCATTTACGGGCATAACCTCGGCAAAATGGAGATGGGTTATGAGGACGATCCGAACGGGATCAAGTTTGCCCAGCTGCATAAATTTGCAGATATCGAATTTGCCAAAGCAAACCCGAACTTCTATTTCTCCACTCCGGAAGACAATATGACTTTTGAAGTTTTCTGCGTGATGTATACCGACCACTGGCTGGAATACATCTACCCGCAGATGGATGATGCGGAATACACCGATCTGCTCAAGGAATTGAAAGACCGCTCGATCTATGATTATGATGTAGATGTCACGACCGACGATAAGATCATGACCCTCTCCACCTGCACCTATAAATTCGGCGCATACGGCACCGAGCATTATGCCTGGTCCCGCTTTGTCGTCGTTGGGCGCCTGCTGCGTCCGGGCGAAGAAGCGCCAGAAACTGCGACCCTGACCGCAAATGCCGATGCAAAACCGCCTCAGTTCCCCCGCTGAATGAGCACTCCCCCGTCCGCAAACCGGACGGGGGATTTTTTTGCCTTTCTGCAATAGATCTGTGATTCTTTGCCACCTGATAGATAGAAAGCACCGTCCATTGGGCGATTGCACAGAAAGGAGCTTATGATGATGGCCAAATACCTGATGGTTTTCTTGATTATCACAACCCTGTCCATATCCATTGCCGGCTGCAGCCAACCCGCCGGGCAAACCTCCTCCCAGGAGCCGCCGCTTTCATCCGCCCCTTCGCAGGAAGGCAGCGACACAGAAGAAGGGCAGCATGTGATGCGCGCGATGTGCGTCCCATATGGGGACGGATACTTTTTGATGTTTGATGAAAACGGCAGCCCATTCAGCGTCACCTTCCCCGAGGATGAAATTTATGGGATTTCCGGGGAAAAAATATCGCCCGAACAGCTGCAAAGGGGCAATATTCTGGAAATCTACGGCAATGGCCTGATGCTGGAATCCTATCCGGGCCAATATCCCGGCATCAGCAAAATCCAGGTTGTGGAGGAAGGCTCCCCCGAAGACGCCGACCAGTACCAGGAATTCATGGATTCCTTTTATCAGGAACCCGACCCGAATGAGCCACCCGAGATGAATGTGGAGTATACCACCAGTACGGCAGCCTGCAGCGCAGTGGCTTCCAGCGGGAATATGGAATGGACCCAAACCACAGAAGACGGGCAATCCAAAACGCTGATGGCATGCGGGGCACATGTGCTGCAATGGAAAAACATCAACGATATCCGGCTGGATGGGGAAACAGCCGATCTGACCCTGCATTTCTATCCGGAACAGCCGAAAGAGGTGCAGGCGGTCCGCTGGCCGGTTTCCCAGCAGGGCAGCACTGACAGCGCCGTGCTGGACGGCGGGGAAACCATCCCTATAGAAACGGATGCGGACGGCAAATGGATAATCCGGCAAGCCCAGGGCGGATACATCTACCGGGTGATCGGCATTTGGGACCGCGGACAGGTCGAATTCGGGTTTCTGACCGCGTAAAAAGGCCGATACCAGGCTTCCTCGGGATGGCGCAAAGCCTTTCCAGGAAGCCTTTTTTGACGGATATCGCCGATCTGGCCGGCAGCAGCAGGATAGCTCTTGCTTTTTTGAAGAATTTATAATAAAATGAGGAACAACCACCCCTGGCTGCATATATTTATGATATCATCCGGTGATATTGCCAGACCGATGGAAAGAGGGGTCCCATGAAAAAATATATCCATCCGATTTATCTTTGTATCCTCCTTTTGGGCCTATCCGGCTGTGAAGCAGGCGTCTCCCAGGAAATGTATGACGCCGTTTTGCTTGAACGCGACCAGGCAGTCAGCGAAGCCAATTCGCTGCGGGAACAGCTGAACGAATTGGAAGCCCGGATGCAGCAGGATCCTCCGGCATCCTCCGCAGCGGACGAAGAGACGCCTGCATCCTCTGTGTCTGACAGCGTCTCGGATACCGTGCAGGCCACGCCAACCGGGCAGCGGGTGGTGTTCGGGGATATTTCCGTGCTGATCCCCGAGGATTGGCTGCAGATCGGGGAAAACACCTATTCTTATGAACAGCTCAGTCTGATGGATTGGTCGGAGCCGTGGAACGACGGGCTGGATGATGCATTTTTATCCGCCCATCTCGCCGGTTTTAAAGCCGGCCTTGAAAATTCCGGGGAAACCACCATCACAAGTGAACGTGCTGTCACCTTTAACGGCCTTTCCTTTTTTGAAATCCGGGGGCTTTCCGGGAAAGAGGAAGAAAAGATCTTTTATTTCCATTTTTCACAGACCGAACGGGCCTGCTTCTTCTTCACGGTACGCCATGGCCTGCTTACCCCTTCGCTCGAAGCCCAAGTCCTCTCGGTGATGGATACTGCCGAACTGGTGGGCGCTGCGCAGGGGCAAACGGAAGAAACAGATCCTACCGCCGCCCCTGCCGAAGAAAGCGGCGTCATCACCAAAGCAGCTTATGACCTGATTGAAAACGGCATGACTTATGAACAGGTGGTTTCGATCGTCGGCTCAAAAGGCACTCTGGTTGGGGAAACCGACGGCGGGTTCGGCGAGGAATACCGTACAGAAATCTATATGTGGTATGGCAACCATCTGGGATCGAATGCAAATATTATGTTCCAGGGCGGCCAGGTGATTTCAAAGACCCAGACAGGGCTGGAATGACCCTGAAAAACGCAGGATATACCAAACCGGGCCGGCTTACGCCGGCCCGGTTTTTGCTGCCTGTCCGCTAGCGCCGGAAGCCCTCACATGCCCGGACAAACGGGCAGCTACCGCTTTTTCTTGCTGTCGATCGCCTGGATCGTACAGGCAAAACCCGCAATCGTGGCAAATAAAGTCGCGCCGCCCATCGCTTCATTCATTCCCGCCCCCATCATGAAGCCGATCACCGAAGCAAGGATGATGATCGCGACAGAAAGGATCGTCCGCATGTTTACCACCTCCACAATTTCCGGCTGTGCTCCCGGCCTCATTGGCCGGACGGCTGCAACACCTTTCAGGGACATTTTACTACACGGCCCTTCCCTTTGCAATGCCGGCTGGGGAAAACCCCGGTCCCCAGCCGCCCGGGCTGCCGGAAAAGATTGACTATTGCTGCGGGGTGGTGTATAATTTTTACGTTAAAATTCCAGAATAAAGGAAAGTTTTTGATTATATTAAGTAAGGCAGTGATAAAAATGTCCAACGAGCCTTTGGAGCAGGGCACACCGGTGGAAGGGACTCCCGATGGCAGCGCATCCGCAGAAAATGCTTCGCCTGCCCAGGAAAACCCGGCCGGTTATGTGGTAAACCCTGAGAAAAAGGAAACCATCGAGGTCGGCGGCGTGGAATACCGCCGTCTTTGCATCAAGACCCATGTCATCACCGATGCGGACGATATCGTCGAAGTGGTTGACCGTTACGCTTCCCCCCTCATCCAGGATGGGGATATCGTTTTTATTACCGAAAAAGCGGTTGCCTGCACCCAAAAACGCGCCATCCCGATCGATCAGATCCATCCGCGGCCGCTGGCACGGTTTTTGAGCCGGTTTGTGCTGCGCACCCCGTATGGGATCGGTTTGGCGATGCCTGAAACGATGGAAATGGCGCTGCAGGAGTGCGGGACCATCCGTATCCTGTTTGCCGCTGCGGTATCGGCTGTCGGGAAATTGTTTGGTATCCGGGGGTGGTTTTACAATATCGCCGGATATAAGGCGCGCAGCATCGACGGCCCATGCAGCTTTACCCTGCCGCCCTATAACCATTATGTCGTCCTTGGGCCGGACAAGCCGGACGAGGTCGCTTCCCAAATCTCCAAAAAGATCGGCGCACCAGTGGCGATCACCGACATCAACGATCTGGAAGGGCAGATTTTGGGCGCTTCAGACAAAGGGATGGACCGGGATCTGCTTTGCAAGATCTTAAAGGACAACCCGCTCGGCCAATGCAGTGAACAAACCCCAATGGGGATCATCAGACGTGTGTAAGGAGAGGAATTACAAATGAACAATGTATTTGTCGTCAACGCAGGCAGTTCTTCGCTCAAGTACCAGCTGATCAATATGGAAAATGAAGGCGTACTGGCAGCCGGCAACTGCGAACGCATCGGGATCGACGGCGGCATCATCACCTACAAATGGAATGGTGAAAAAAAGGTCATCCATGAGGAACTCAAAAGCCATAAGGATGCATTGGACAAGGTGGTCAGCCTGCTGATGTCCGGGGAAACCAAGGTCATCGAAAGCATGGACGATATCGTCGCGGTCGGTCATCGCATCGCATTCAGCCTGTCCCAGTCGAATGAGATCACCGACGAGGTGCTCGCTACCATTGAATCCACCATTGATATGTTCCCGCTGCATCTGCCCGCCATGATTACCGGCATCAAAGCCTGCCGGGAAACCTTTGCCGGCAAGGTGCAGGTCGCGGTTTATGACAACTCCTTCCACCTTTCAATGCCGCAGAAGGCATATATGTATGCTGTACCGTATGAATATTATGAGAAGTATGGTATCCGCCGCTATGGTTACCATGGCACCAGCCATCGTTATGTCACCCTGCGTCTGGCGCAGCTTTTGGGCAAAAAGCCGGAAGAACTGAAGATCGTTTCCTGCCATCTGGGCAATGGTTCGTCCATCACAGCGGTCGATTGCGGCAAATCGATCGACACCACCATGGGGTATACCCCATTGGCCGGCCTGATGATGGGTACCCGCAGCGGCGATATCGACCCGGCGGTGATTGGGGCGATCGCACAGCGTGAACATCTGGATATTGATCAGATGATCTCCCTGCTCAATAAAAAATGTGGTTTGTTGGGTATTTCCGGCGTTTCCAGCGATGCTCGCGACGTCGTGGACGCGATGGATGCCGGCAACGAGCGCGCGGCGCTTGCCTGCCATATGCTGCGTTACCAGATCAAGAAATACATAGGCTCCTATGCCGCTGCGATGGGCGGGCTGGACGCTGTGATCTTCACCGGCGGTATGGGCGAAAATTCCGCGCCGCTGCGGGAAGAGGTCTGCGAAGGGATGGAATATTTCGGCATCAAGCTGGATAAGGAACTGAACAATGTACGCGGCAAAGAGCGCCGGATTTCCACCGAAGACAGCCGCACCCAGGTATGGCTGATCCCCACAAACGAGGAACTCATGATTGCGCGCGACGCTTATGCCATCTATCAGTCCAAACAGTAAAAAATCAGGGTTTTCCATTGCTGTAAAATGCCGCTGCGGAGCAAATCCGCAGCGGCATTTTTGATTTTTTAAACAGGCCTTCCCTTTGGGAGGGCCTGTTTTCGGTTTGTCCCATTTTGAAGGAACCCTTTTTGTTTCCCATTCCAAATTTCTGCAAAGTTTTTTGCAGAAAGTTTTTTTAAATCTGCGCATACACATAAAAATAGATCCTGTTTGGGATATTGCACCCTTTATTCCAGTTTATACGGAGGTTTTCATCATGCCTGATACCATACCGGAAGCTTTTTTCAAAGCCAATTATTCCTGCCGTCCCGATGCCGGGGCAGAGCCTGTACAACCGGCCCTTTTCCCACCTGTACAGATTCTCTCCCCTTCTGCCGACCCATCCGTCCCGTACGGTTTTTCGCCCATTCACGGCCCCACTGGGCCGCAGGGTCCCACCGGGCCGCAAGGTCCAGTTGGCCCGCGCGGGCCTGCCGGCCCGATCGGGCCGCGCGGCGCCACTGGCGCGACCGGGCCCGCTGGGGCATCCGGCAGATACCTGGCAGATTTCTGCGCCTGCTCCTATTCGGGTGCTGCCGGGACGGGTGAAACCCCTATCCCGCTGCCAATTTCCATCCCGGATATTTCCAGCAATATCCAAAGCGCTTCGGAAACTGCATGGGACCTTCGCGTGGGATACTATTGGGCCTGCTGGCATTTGACCGCTTTGTCGCCGGATGGCGGGAATTTTAAACTTTCCCCATTTTTGGGCCGGGATCTGCTCGGCCAATGCACAGATTCCTGTCTGGCTGCCCCTGCACAGCCGATCCGCCTGTTTTGGAGCGGTATCCTTCCGGTTTCCGGCGACCATACCCCCCTCAGCTTCCTGCTTTACGCATCTTCGCCGTTATCCGATCTCAGCTTTACCCTCTCCATCGAAAAATTACCCCGTTGACCGATAGCAGGAGGTGGCTATTTTGTATAATCTGATCTTACTCTCCGCCAAACCGCTTCCCCTGGAACAGCCGGGCTGCTGTCAATGGATGGCGTTTGACGGGGGATCCTTCCTATTTGGCGGTCCGCGCGCAAAAGATGTGGCACATTTTGCCGCTGACGGGACGCCGCTTGATGATATCTGCTGTGAAAACCGGTACGCTTGCCTGTGTTATGACGCTGCAGAGGATTGCTTTTGGGGAATACCCAGCCATACTTTGGCCCTCCACCAGCTTGACCGGGAACTATGCGTCACCGGGCGCTTTTATCCGCTGGGGGAAGAAAAAGGGCAAATCTGCAGCATCAGCTGTACCGACTCTGAAATCGTCCTTTATACGCAGAACGCCATCCATCTGCTCGCCAAGCCGCCGAAAGCGGCCGCAAGCTGGAATAATCCTCCCGGCATTTACGCCTGCTGCGGATGCATCCTGGAGGGAAATATCCATATCGTATGTCGCAGTTATGTGGCAGCCAGCTTTTCCCCCATCGCCATCTGCGAGGAAGACCTGGCGCCAGTCAATATGGCTTGCCTGCCTGCCGGGCTATACGCCCGTTCGGCCTGCGCCGCCTATGACCCGCAAAACCAGCCGCATCTCTTTGTGCTCGCCAGCCGCAGCCATCAACAGCATTTCCTGCTCAATTATCTGCTGTACGATGCAAGGGAGGAACTCTGCCTATGATCTCGGTGAGCTTATGTATGATCGTACGGGATGAGGAAAACGTCCTCGCACGCTGCCTGGAAAGCGTTGGTGATGTTGCGGATGAAATCATCATCGTGGATACCGGCAGCCGGGATTCCACCCGCAGCATTGCGGAAAGATACACTTCCCATATATTTGATTTCCCCTGGATTGACGATTTTTCTGCTGCGCGCAATTTTTCTTTTTCAAAAGCCAGCAAAGATTATTGTATGTGGCTGGATGCGGACGACCTGCTGCTTCCCGCCGACCGGGAACGGTTCCTGGAACTAAAACAGACCTTGCCCCCGGATACGGATATCGTTTTCTGCCCGTATCACACCGCTTTTGACCGGGACGGCATCCCGGTTTTTTCCTGTTACCGCGAGCGACTGATCCGCCGTACGGCAGGTTTTTGCTGGCAGGGCGCCGTCCATGAGGCGATCACCCCCTCCGGTAATATTTACCGGTGTGAAGCAGCCGTCACCCATCGGAAAATCAAGCCGGGGGATCCCGGACGCAACCTGCGCATCTATGAAAAGCTGTTTTCAGAAGGCAGGCCGGTTTCAGCGCGCGATCGGTTTTATTACGCACGGGAACTTATGGACTTGCGGCGGTTTGACGCTGCCGTCCAGGCTTTTGAACGGTTTCTGGAAGACCCTTGCGGCTGGTCGGAAAACAAGATCGAAGCTTGTCTGAACCTTTTCAAATGCCAGAAAGCGCTCGGCCAAACGGAACAGGCGCTGCAAAGCCTTTTCCGCGCCTTCCTCTATGACCATCCGCGGCCGGAAACCTGCTGCGCGATCGGCCAGCATTTTATCGAACAGCAAGCCTGGGAAAATGCAGCCTGGTGGTTTTATGCCGCACTTAAAACAGCCGGGAAATCCCGTCCCGGCGACGGTTTTATCCAGCCTGACTGCTATGGCTGGCTGCCGTATATCCAGCTTTGCGTTTGCAGCTGGCATCTGGGCGACCGGCGGCGCGCAATCCTTTAGCACCGGTTGGCGGGGCGTATCAAGCCCCATGACCCCTATTACCTCGGCAACCGCGCCTTTTTTGAAAATTTGGAAACATCCGGCCATTCCTCCCCGGCCGGCATCCCCCTGGAAGACGCAAAAACACCCGGCTTATAA
>CALXGW010000051.1 GCA_944387965.1 uncultured Anaerotruncus sp.
AGGCTGTCATTGTGAGCGGGTCGGTTTCGCTTTATGAGCGGGATGGCAGCTACCAGCTCTATGTTTCCGATATTCAGCCAGACGGGATCGGCGCTTTAACCCTGGCGTTTGAGCAGCTGAAAGAAAAACTGCAAAGACAGGGGTTATTTGACCAGGCCCGCAAACGGAAATTGCCGGCTTATCCTGAACGGATCGGGATTGTGACCAGTGAAGGCGCGGCGGCATTGCAGGATATGCTGCGTATTTTGTCCAGGCGGTATCCGGTGGCGAAGGTAGTGCTGGTACCCGCGCTGGTGCAGGGGGAGGGCGCGGCAGAAACGATCATCGCAGGGATCCGGCTGCTCAACGAGAAAAAAGCCTGCGACGTGATGATCATTGGCCGTGGCGGCGGTTCAATGGAGGATTTATGGGCGTTCAACGATGAAAAGCTCGCTTATGCGATCGCAGAAAGCGAGATACCGGTAATTTCTGCCGTAGGGCACGAGCCGGACGTTACCATTTCAGATTTTGCAGCGGATTTACGGGCGCCGACCCCTTCTGCGGCAGCAGAATTGGTGGCGCCGGACATAGCGGATGTGCGGTATTATCTGGACGGGCTGTCAAAGCAATGCCTGGATGGGGCTAACCGCCGCATCGAGCGGTATGAATTGAAAATCCGTGCGTTAAAAAATGCCATCCCGACGCCTGAACATGAACTTGCGATGGGGAAACAACAGCTGCTTTTGCTGCAGGAACGGGTCGGACAGGCCATGCGCCGGCATCTTGACGCCAAAACACAGCAGCTGGCACATTTAGGGGAACTGTTGGAAGCGCGAAGCCCAATCCGGATCTTGCAGCGGGGATATACGCTGACATTTGCGGGGGGAAAAATGCTGGTTTCTGCGCAGCAGGCCCAAAAAGGGATGACGCTTCGGACAGTTTTGCAGGATGGGGAGATTTTTTCGGAAGTCCTGGAAAAAAGGGGGCATATTTATGGCAAAGACGATGACATTGGAAACAGCGCTACAGCGCCTGGAAGAAATTGCTGAACAAATGAACGGGGAAATCCCGCTGGATGATTCCATTAAATTATACGCGGAAGCTGTAAAGCTGATTGACTTTTCATCAAAAAAATTGGAGGAAGCAAAGCTGAAGATCGAAAAATTGACAGCCGACAAGGAGAAGGTATGAAACAGTACGAGGAACAGCTCAAGCTATATGCAAACCAGGTAAACGATGCTCTGCGGGAGCGGCTCCGGTTCCGCCCTGACTGCGAGCAGATCATCGTGGTGGATGCAATGCGTTATTCGCTGCTGGATGCAGGCAAGCGGATCCGGGCAGCTTTGGTGCTGGAATTTGGCAGACTGTGCGGCGCGTCGCGTGAAAGCGCGACCGCTTTGGCCTGTGCGGTGGAGATGGTGCATGCATATTCGCTCATCCATGACGACCTGCCGTGTATGGATGATGATGATTTCCGGCGGGGGAAACCCTCCTGCCACAAAGCGTTCGGGGAAGCAAATGCCTTGCTGGCAGGCGACGCGCTGCTGACGCTCGCTTTTGAAACAGCGGCCAGCGCATCTTTGGATGCCGAGCTGACGGTCGAAGCAGTAAAGGCTTTGGCGAAAGCAGCAGGTGTACAGGGAATGGTGGGCGGACAGGTGATCGACCTAGCTTATGAGGGCAGGGAAATCCCGCTGGCGGTATTGGATACCTTATATGCGCTGAAAACCGGGGCGCTGCTGCGGGTGTCTGCGCATTTGGGCTGTTTGGCCGGGAATGCCGGACGGGAACTGCAGGAAGCCGCCGATGGATATGCGCGCGCGTATGGGCTTGCATTCCAGATCACCGATGATATCCTGGATATTGTGGGCGATGCCGCCAAACTGGGCAAACCGGTGGGCAGCGATGCGGAAAACCAAAAAACGACTTATGCAGTGCTGGTTGGGGTGGAACAGGCGCGGCAGCGGGCGAGGGAATTGATTGCAGAAGCAAAAAAATATACAGCAAAATTTGAGGATAACGGATTTTTAAACTGGCTGGCAGATTTGGTTCTGACACGCGACCATTGACAGGCTCAGGGCCTGTTGGGGCAATGGGGATTCTGGCAAGTAAAGGAGAAATGGTATGAACCCATTGAGGATATTGACAAGCAATTATATCATCAACGCCGGTTTTTTGGCTTGGTTTTTGGCCCAGCTGATCAAAACCGTTCTGGCGTACATCCCATCCAAAAAGGTTAACTGGGAGCGGTTGGTCGGTTCGGGCGGGATGCCGAGTTCCCATTCAGCCTTTGTTTGTGCGATTGCATTGGCAATGGGGCGCAAAACCGGGTATGCTTCACCGGAATTTGCGCTGTCGATCGCTTTGGCGGGGATCGTCATGTATGATGCAATGGGGGTACGCCGGGCCGCCGGAGAGCATGCGAAAGTACTGAATAAGATGCTGATCGATTTTAAAGAGCTGTTCCAAACCATCCGCGAAGAATTCGATGCATTGGCGCGGGGGGATCAGTTCGATACGCTGGAGGAACCGGCGTCCCGCAAAAAGCTGAAGGAGTTTTTGGGGCATACGCCATTGGAAGTATTCTGCGGCGCTGTTTTGGGGATCGTGGTCGCAGTATTGCTGCCGGTCTTCTGAGTGAATGAGGTGAAAAGTTTGTCCAGTACATCCTTTTTGGAAAAGTTGAATTTGCCGGACGACCTGCGCAGGCTCAACCCCAAACAGCAGGAACTCATCTGCCGGGAACTCCGGCAAAGGCTGATCCGGACGGTTTCCCATACGGGCGGACATCTAGCTTCCAACCTGGGGGTCGTTGAATTGACGGTGGCGCTGCATACTGTGTTCCAATCGCCCCGGGATCAGATCGTATGGGATGTGGGCCACCAGGCTTATGTGCATAAGATGCTCACGGGCAGGCTGAAAGATTTTGAAACGCTGCGCCAGGAAAACGGGATTTCCGGGTTCCCGCGTCCATCGGAAAGCGTGCATGACGCTTTTATTGCAGGGCATGCCAGCACCTCGATCTCAGCGGCCTGTGGGTTAGCGAAGGCAAAAAGCCTGGCGGGGGATCCGCATACGGTGGTCGCTGTCGTAGGGGACGGCGCATTTACCGGCGGGATGATTTATGAGGCGCTGAACAATGCTGGAAGAGGTAATGATCGGCTGGTTGTGGTGCTGAACGACAACCATATGTCCATTTCCCAGAGCGTGGGCGCGGTGGCCAGATATCTGGCGGAAAAACGTACATCCGAACAATACCTGCATCTGAAGGGAACGGTAGAAAATACCCTTCAAAAAATCCCTGTGGTCGGGAAAGGGATGCGGGATGCGATCTATCAATCAAAAGCGGTCTTGCGCCGGACGATTTACCACAGCAATTTGTTTGAGGATTTTGGGTTCGACTATTTGGGGCCGATCGATGGGCACGATCTGCCGCTTTTGATCCAGGTGCTCCGGCGCGCCAAAGCGCTCTGCAAGCCTGTGATCGTACACGTCAATACTGTGAAGGGGAAAGGCTATACATTTGCGGAGAAGAACCCGGCCAAATATCATGGGGTCGGAAAATTTGATCTGGCCAGCGGGGAATTGGGCGTGCCGAAAAAGACCTTTTCGAGCGTCTTTGGGGAGCATCTTGTGCAGTTGGCACAGCGGGATAAACGGATTTGTGCGATCACAGCCGCGATGCTGGATGGGACAGAGCTGCAGAAGTTTGCAGAGGTTTTCCAACAGCAGGACCGGTTTTTCGATGTGGGG
>CALXGW010000052.1 GCA_944387965.1 uncultured Anaerotruncus sp.
CTGGCAAAATGGAAACGGATGGCGCTGGGACGGTATGGGTTTGCGCCGGGGACCGGGTTGTATACCGATATGAACGCCATCCGCCGGGATGAGGACCTGGATAATTTGCATTCCGTCTATGTCGACCAGTGGGACTGGGAGCTCGTCATCACCGAACAGGAGCGCAATGAAGAAAAAGTCCGCCAGACCGTCCTGGCCATCATGCGTGCAATGCGCAAGACCCAAGGGATCCTGTGCTCCCAATTTACCGCTTTGGAACGGTATCTGCCGGAGGATATCCATTTCGTGACCAGCCAGCAGCTGGAGGACCGGTATCCCGACCTGACCCCGAAACAGCGGGAAGACGAGGCGGCAAAGGAATTCGGCGCGGTGTTTGTTTCCCAGATCGGCGGCAAGCTGCGGTCCGGCAAAGTCCATGACGGGCGTGCGCCAGATTATGACGACTGGTCGCTCAATGGGGATATTTTGATCTGGTACCCGGTGCTCGGCAGGGCGCTGGAACTTTCTTCGATGGGCATCCGGGTGGACGCGCAGACCATGCGGGCCCAATTGCAGGAGGCCGGATGTATGCAGCGGGCGGAACTGCCATTCCACCGGATGCTGCTGGAGGGCAAGCTCCCGCTGACGATGGGCGGCGGTATTGGGCAAAGCCGGATTTGCATGGCGCTGCTGCAGAAGGCGCATATCGGCGAGGTGCAGGCTTCGGTCTGGCCGGAGCAGATGATCGACCAATGCGAGGCCTGCGGGATCCATCTGCTGTAATTGGATGCGCAATGGGCGCAAAAGGGATGGAAAAACAGAGGGCGTCGGGAAAGCGCCCTCAAATTTTTGGATAAAAGGTATTTTGCAGGGCAGGAGGAGTCCGCTTATGGATTTGACAAAGCTGTTTGGAAGCAAGGTGTTCGGCGATGCGGCGATGCGCGAGCATCTTTCGCGGGAAGCCTATCAGAGCTTGAAACGCACCCAGGAGGAGGGGCTTTCGCTCGACCCCGATATCGCCAAAGCGGTAGCGGAAGGCATGAAGGACTGGGCGATCTCGCAGGGGGCTACCCATTACACCCACTGGTTCCAGCCGCTGACGAATATTACTGCGGGTAAACACGATTCCTTCCTGGAACCGGATGGGAAAGGCGGCGTCCTGCTGGAATTTTCCCCGAAAGCGCTGGTGAAAGGGGAACCGGATGCATCCAGTTTCCCGTCCGGCGGGCTGCGCGCCACCTTTGAAGCGCGCGGATATACCGCCTGGGACCCGACCTCGCCGGCTTTTGTCCGGGATGGGACGCTTTATATCCCGACCGCGTTCTGTTCCTACACCGGCGAGGCGCTCGACCAGAAGACCCCGCTGCTGCGTTCGATGCAGGCGCTGAACACCGAGGGGGTACGGCTGCTGCGGCTGCTGGGGAATACGACCTCCCGCTGCGTGATCCCGACGGTGGGGGCCGAGCAAGAATATTTCCTGATCGACCGTGCGCTCTATGAAAAGCGGCTGGATTTGAAAATTTGCGGGCGCACCCTTTTGGGCGCCAAACCGCCGAAAGGACAGGAGTTGGACGACCATTACTGCGGGCGGATCCGGCTGCGGGTGGCGGATTTTATGAAAGCGCTGGATGAAGAACTGTGGGCGCTGGGGGTCCCCTGCAAGACCAAACATAATGAAGCGGCCCCGACCCAGCATGAAATGGCGCCGGTTTATGACCAGGCGAACGTGGCCTGCGACCATAACCAGCTGACGATGGAAATGATGCGGGTGACCGCCAAACGCAAAGGGCTGGCCTGCCTGCTGCATGAGAAGCCGTTTGCAGGCATCAACGGCTCCGGCAAGCACAACAACTATGCCCTTTCGACCGATGACGGGAAAAATTTGCTCGGCACGCCGCATACGCCGGCTGAAACACGCCGGTTTGGGCTGTTTTTGGCGGCTTTTGTGCAGGCGGTGGACGAATATGCCGACCTGCTGCGGGTTTCCGCCGCTTCCACCGGCAACGACTGCCGGCTGGGCGGATATGAAGCGCCGCCGGCAATTATTTCGATCTTCCTGGGCGAAAAGCTGACCCAGTCGCTCTACAGCGCCGGAAAAGGCGAGGATACGCTGGAGGAACCGGGACAGATGCTCAAAACCGGCGTTTCAGCGTTGCCCGACCTGGTAAAAGACGATTCTGACCGCAACCGCACCTCCCCCTTTGCGTTTACCGGCAACAAGTTTGAATTCCGTATGGTGGGTTCGTCCCAGTCGATCGCGCTGACCAATGTGGTGCTTAACACCGCTTTGGCGGATGTATTTTCAGAGTTTTCCGCACGTTTGGAAGCGGCGGATGACCGGGAAGCGGAAATCCAAAAAATCATTGCGGATGTCATGCGGGAGCATGGCCGGGTGATTTTCAACGGGAACAATTATTCCGAAGCCTGGGTGCAGGAGGCAAAACGCCGGGGGCTTCCGGTGCTCAATTCGGCAGTGGAGGCGTTTGACGCGCTGACTGCGCCGAAAAATATCGAGCTGTTTGAACGCCAGAAGGTATTCACCCGTGTGGAATGTGAATCCCGGCGGGAGATCATGCTGGAAAATTATGTGAAGGTCATCAACATTGAAGCGGCGACCATGATCGAGATGGTGCGGCGGCAGATCTACCCGGCAGTCGTACGGTATGCCGGCGATATCGCTGAAACGGTCAACCGGATGCGCACTGCCGGTGCAGTCAGCAGTTCGGTGGTCGGGCAGCTGGAAGCGCTGACCGTATTGATCGACCAGATCGACAGCGAGCTGGTCGCACTGCGGGAGGCATATGCGCGCAGCCAGTCGATCGAGGACGTCCATGCGGGCGCAGTGTTCATGCGGGACACCGTGCGCGGCTGTATGGACAGCCTGCGCACCGCCTGCGACGCGGCCGAGCGGATCACCGACGCCGCCTGCTGGCCGATCCCGACGTATACCGACCTTTTGACCCGCGTTTAATAAAAAACCCCTTCCAATCATCAGCAGGGCGATGGGAAGGGGTTTTTGCATGGATGAACCGGTATTTTATTTGGTCAGGGTACCGTTGGGGGTTTCCAGCAGCAGGAAGATCTGTTCCTCCGCCCCGTTTTCGGTGTTGACATACACAAGCAGTTTTTGTTCATCCTCCGTGACGCAGAGGAATTCATAGGTGAGCACCTCGTTGCCGCCCAGGGTCGGGATCAGCGCCAGACGGCTGGTGCGGATATACAGGGAATCGTTGACCGACCCGGCGGCCTCTTCCGCCGTGAGCACAGGGGCCGGGAAGCTGCGTTCGCGATGGTTGCCGATATAGCCGCGCGCGTCATAAAAGACGATGCTGCCGTCGTCCAGCGCAACGCCGACCTTGACCAGGTCGGGGTAGAGGATAATGTCGCCGCTGGTGGAAGCGTAATTGACGGTGCAGATGCCGTCATTGGTTTCATAATAGGTGGCGCGCATATCGGGGATACCGAGCATTTCCAGGTATTGCAGGCCGCGCTGGAGCACCCCGTCGATACTCATCCGCTGCTGGCCGATCTCACGGCCGTTAATCAGGTAGCTGACCACCCCGCCCGCCTTGGTGACGCCGATTGTAATGCCCGGGGCGTTAAAGGTATAGGATGGCATGTTGGAATTTTCGTCGTCGCCGCGAGTGAGGTCGCTCGTCCGCAGGCCGGAAGCCTCGGCAGCGATGGCCAGGGCGTCGTCCGGCGTGACCGCTTCCATCCCCCGGGTAAAACGCGGGGCGCGGTCGAGCAGGTGGTCGGAAAACGGTCCATCGTAAATCAGGGTGGGGTACCCGGTCATCGTCTGCTCGACATCCTCAAAGCCAAACCCATTGGATTTGCTGCCTTCGGTGTCGTCCCCCTGGTGGGTCGTGGGCAGCGCAAGGATATCCAGCTGGCCGTCCTGGATCTGCTGCTGGATGCCGTCGACATATTCCCGCAGGCGCCCGGCATACAGGCGCAGCGTTTCCGCGTCCTGTTCTTCCCCAAAGGAAAGCTCGCCGCCATTGGCCACTTTTTTGGAAATCGTCATGGCATAATCCCCCACCTGGGAAAGGAACCGGTAGGTGTTATCCATTTGCAGATCGGAAACCGGCAGGGAGGAAAGGGCGGATTTGGCCCCGGCGCTTTCCCGCCAGACACGCGCCGCCATCAGGGAAAGCTGGCCGCTGGTGCCGACATACTGGCCTTTATCCAGATCGTCGGCAATATTGGTTAAATAGGCGGAAAGTTCGCCGAGCGAGCAAAGATAACGGTTTTCCAGCTGCATCTGGAAATCATTGGCGCGTTTCCACTGGGTGTAGGAAATCCCGCCGCAGACCGCAATGGCGGCGGCAGTATAGCTGAGGATGCGGACAAAAGAGCGTTTTGAGAGATGGATGCCCATAAAATAACATCTTCCTTTCACATTGGGCTGCCGTTTGGCTTTATTTTATGAATAAATCTTTAAAATATCAGCGTTTTACGCGGCGTATCGTTGAAAAGTGAGGAATTTTAAGATATAATGTATAAAATAAAATGGAATGGTATGCGATCGCGCATGCAAAGGGGACGAAATTTTGAGCGAAGCATATTTAGATAATGCCGCAACCACAAAGGTATGCGAGGAATCGATCGAAGCGGCCGGACGGATGATGCGGGAATGTTATGGCAACCCGTCTTCGCTGCACCATATGGGGGTCAGCTCCGCCCGGGAGATGAACCGGTCACGCCAGACGGTGGCGGAACTGCTGGGATGCGAGCCCGAATCGGTGTGTTTTACTTCCGGCGGGAGCGAATCCAATAATCTGGCGATTTTCGGTACGGCTGCGGCAAAGGCGCGGCGGGGGAAAAAAGCAGTCACCACCGCAGCGGAACATTCATCGGTCGCGGCGGCGATGCGGCGGCTGGAAGAACTCGGCTGGGAGGTCACATGGCTCAAACCGGATGCCGGAGGGGCATTATCCGTCCAACAGCTGGTGGAGGCAGTGGACGGGCAGACCAGCCTGGTGAGCGTGATGATGGTCAACAATGAAACCGGCGCGGTCTTCCCGGTGGAGCAGGCGGCCAGGCAGATCCACCAGAAAAACCCGCAGACGGTCGTGCATTGCGATGGGGTGCAGGCGTTCGGGAAACTGCCGCTGCGGATTGCGCGCACCGAGATCGACCTGATGAGTTTAAGCGGGCATAAGATCTGTGCGCCGAAAGGTTCGGGTGCGCTGTATATCCGGCGCGGGGTGCGCATACGTCCGCTGATTTATGGCGGCGGGCAGGAAAAAGGGCTGCGCAGCGGCACCGAAAGCCTGCCGATGATTGCTGCACTGGGCGCTGCATGCGCCCGCTTACAAGGGCAGATACCTGCATTTTACCGCCGTACGGCCGAATTAAACCTGTATTTGCGCAGGAAATTAGAGGAAATTGAGGAAGTATGCATCAATTCGCCGGAAAATGCATCACCTTATATATTGAACTTCTCTGTTTTGGGGTGGCGTGCGGAAACGATGCTGCATTTTTTAGAAAGCCGCCAGGTATATGTTTCCAGCGGTTCGGCCTGTGCAAAAGGCGCAACCAGCCCGGTGCTGACGGCCATGGGCCTTTCACGCAAGGCGGTAGACGGCGCGCTGCGGGTCAGCATGATCTATGATACTCAAAAAGAAGAACTCGACCAGCTGGTGCTGGCGCTCAAAGACGGGATTATGACGGTTGCGCATTGATCCCGGCTGATGAAAAAAGGAAAGTGGAGGCTTCCATGAAAGAACTGATCCTGTTAAAATGCGGGGAATTGGCGCTCAAGGGGCTGAACCGCCGCAGTTTTGAAGAAATCCTGATGAAAAATTGCCGGCGGCGGCTGGAAGAACTCGGGAAGTTTAAAATCCATTCCTCCCAGTCGACCATTTATGTTGAGCCGCAGTCGGAGGATATCGACCTGGACGAAGCGCAGGACAGGCTGCTCAAGGTGTTCGGGATTGCAGCATTGACCCGTGCGGCAGTGCTGGAAAAGGATTTTGCGCAGGTGCTGGCCAAAGCGCCGGGATACCTCAAATGCCTGGAGGATGTACATAGCTTCAAGGTGGAAGCCAAACGTTCGGATAAAAGCTTCCCGCTCAAATCGCCGGAGATCTGCGCCGAACTGGGGGGCGCGCTGCTCGAAGCCTATCCGCATCTGCAGGTGGATGTGCATCATCCGGACGTTACCGTTTATCTGGAAGTGCGCGAACAGGGGGCTTACCTGCATACCGACCAGCTGCATGGGGCCGGCGGGTTGCCGGTCGGCACCTCGGGGGACGCCTGCCTGCTGATTTCCGGCGGGATTGACAGCCCGGTCGCCGGGTATATGATGGCAAAACGCGGTTTGCGGGTGATGGCGGTCCATTTTGTCAGCCCGCCGTATACCAGCGAGCATGCGCTGGAAAAGGTGCGGACCCTCTGCCGGAAGATGGTCCCGTATTGCGGGCGGATCCGGCTGGCGGTCGCACCGTTCACCAATATGCAGGTAGCCATCCGGGATCACTGCCCGGAGGAACTGTTTACCGTCATTATGCGGCGGTATATGATGAAAATTGCCGAGCGGGTGGCGTTGGCCAACGGCTGCGGGGGGCTGATTACCGGGGAAAGCATGGCGCAGGTGGCAAGCCAGACGCTGCAGGCCATCGCCTGTACCGACGTAGCCTGCCAAATGCCGGTTTTGCGCCCGCTGATCGGGATGGACAAGGATGAGATCGTAAAGATCGCTTATCAGATCGACACCTTTGAAACATCCATCCTGCCGTATGAAGACTGCTGCACCGTCTTTACACCCAAACATCCAAAGACGAAACCGCGGTTAGAAATGGTGCTCAAAGCAGAGGAAAAGATGGACGAAGCCCTGCTGGAAGAAGTTTTCCAGGGGATTACCTATGAAACGATCGGTTAACGCGAGTCAAATAAGGAGGTGAGGGTACTTGAACGCAGAGATCATTGGTGTAAGCAGTGCAATGGATGCGGAAGCGTTGGAGCAAAGTGCCCGTTTGATTGGAAAGGAATTGGAGGTTTGCGGCATCCATCTGCGCGGCTGGACAGGAGTTGGGGCGCAGGTACAGCGGCTGCGGTCTGCGATCGCGCAGGCGCTTAACAGGAGCGATGTGATCGTCCTGCTGGGCGGCCTGGGGCTCGGAGCAGATGCGATCACCAAAGAAACCGTCTGCGAGGGGCTGGGCAAGCGCCTGGTGATGCATGAAGACAGCCTGCGCCGGGTGAAAGAGGCGTATGCGCATGCTGGGCGGCAGATGCCGCAGCAGGCGGCCAAACTGGCCATGCAGCCGGAGCAGTCGGTGGTTTTCCCGGGGGTCAAGAGCCTTACGCCGGGATGCGCTTTGAGCGCCGGCAAACAGTTTATCTTGATGCTGCCGGAGAAACCGGAAGAATTCCTGCCGATGTTCCGCAAGAGCGTGGCGCCGTATTTTGCAAAATTTTCCGGCGCTGCAGCGGCAGCCCGGACGGTCAACGTCTTCGGCATGGATGAAGCCCAGGTGAAAAACGAATTGGCGCAGCTGATGCGCTCTGCAAACCCGGCCGTTGCGGTATATGCGGGCAAAGGGGAATTGCAGGTGCGGGTCACTGCGAACGCGCAGGATAAAAACGAGGCGGCTGCCGCCTGCACAAAGATGGCCCGCGAGATCGGCGCCCGGCTAGGCAGCTGTGCGTATGGGATGGATGAAAGCAGCCTGCCGCATGCGGCGGCAAAATGGCTGCGGGAGAGCCGGCTGACCGTTTCGCTGGCGGATGCGGGCAGCGGCGGGCTGCTGGGCGAGATGTTGACCGGGCAGATGGGCGATCTGTCGGCGATCAAATTCAGCGTTTCTGCTTATGCCGCCAGGGTGAAGGAAGAAACGTTGCAGGTGCCGGCAAAACTGCTGAAAAAATACGGCGCAGTGAGCGAACAGGCCGCCGCCGCGATGGCACGCGGCGCGATGCTGCATGGCGGGTCGTCGCTGGGGGTCGCCGTCACCGGGTATTCGGGCGCGCGGGGGGAAGACCCTGCGAAAAACGGCCTGTTCTATGTCGCGGTCTGCGACCAGGGGCAGGTATGGGTGCGCAAGGTGCAGCTGCCGAAAGAGGAATCCACCGATTACCTGCGGTATATGGCCTGTATGCATGTATTTGACCTGTTGCGGCTGTATCTGCAGGCGCTGCCGCAGAAGATGCCGGGCGGCGTCCCGCTTGAGGATGCGCAGAGCGGCAAGAAGGTGACGGCGCTGGCGGTATCAGAACAGGGCAAAAACGGCAAAAACGGCAAAAATGGGAAAACAGGCGGGCCGGATGGCAAAAAGCGGCCGTGGTACGGCGCGATCATCCCGATCAAGGGGGATTCCAAAGGGGATATCATCCGCAAGGTGATTTTGATCGTGGCGATCATTGTATTTGTTGCCTCGGCGACCTACCTGGCCAACTATTACCTGTCTTCCAAGCAGAATGCGGCGAAGAATGAGGGCTTCCGGGAATTATACGCAGGCGAATCGGCAATCGATGAAAAAGAAGTCGAAAAAATGAAAGAGAGCGGGGAATACCCGGCCGATTACCAGTCGAAATTCGCCAGCCTGTACCAGATCAACTCGGATGTGGCCGGATGGATCGAGATCGAGGATACCCAGATCAATTATCCGGTCGTCCAGACCGACGACAACGAAACCTATATGCGCAAGGACTTCGAGAAGAAGGACAGCAAATATGGGATCCCCTGGCTGGACGCCTATGATTCGATGGACCCGCAGTGCGACAACTACGTCATTTACGGGCATAATATGACCGATGGGCAGATGTTCGGCGAACTGATGAAATATAAGCCGAGCGTGGAAGGGATCTCCTATCTGCAGGCCCATCCGATCATCTCGATGGACGACGTCTACCGCGACAATACTTACAAGATCATTTCGGTCTTTATCACCAATGTCACCGAGCAATACGGCGAGGTGTTCTATTACAATACCTACCAGGATATGAGCGACCCGGCCAAGTTTGACGAATTTGTCAACGAGGTGCTTGCACGTTCGTATTATACTTCGGATGTGGACATCCAGCAGGGGGATAAATTCATCACCCTGTCCACCTGCTCGTATGAATACGGGCCGGTTTCCCAGAATGCACATGTGCGTACGGTCATCGTCGGACGCCGGGTGCGCGACGGGGAGGAAGTGGACCCGAGCAAGATCACCTACGGCATCAACCCCAACCCGAAGATGCCGACCGGGTTTACGGCGGAAAACACCAATGCGGCGATTGCTGCATCGGCGGCTGCCTCCAATGAAGCGGCTTCCAAAGCAGCTTCCGAAGCGTTTGCGGCTTCCCAGGCAGCTTCAGAGGCGTATGCCAGCAGCATGGCGGCTATGTCTTCTTCCGCATCGCTCCCATTTGACCCAGATTCGCTGAACGACGACGAATATGAGGCATATCTGGCATACGAGGATATCCAGGATGCTTACAGCACCCTGCAGTCCGCCCTGGCTGAAGCCAAGGAAGCTTACAGCGAGATGGACGACGCGGACGATACCCGCGAAGCACAGCGTGCATTGGATCGGGCGACGGCTGCAATGAACCAGGCGGATGAAGCCTATTGGCAGGCGCGCGATGCGTTTGACATACTGGAAGAAGCATATGAGGACGGGTATTCGGATGCGATTATCCAGGCATATAATCAGGCTTATACAATGATGCAGGAGATCGACAAGAACCGTGACCGGGTAGAGGAATATACCAACAGCGTGGAAGAGATGGCTGAGGAAAAGATCACAACCGCATCCTCGAGCCAGCCGGTGTCCTCGAGCCAGCCGGTATCCTCGAGCCAGCCGGTATCTTCGAGCCAGCCGGTATCCTCAAGCGAGCCGGTATCCTCGAGCGAGCCGGTATCTTCAAGCGAGCCGGTATCCTCAAGCGAGTCTGACGCTACAGACGGGGCGGACGTTACAGACGGAGCAGATGCCACAGACGGAGCGGATGCCAATGGGGAAACACAACCCATAGCTGAAGGGCAGGCAGAAACCCAGGTAGCTGCGGCAACCTATTACCGCAGCAAGAGCGGGCTGCTGATCCAGGCCAAGGACGATGGGGAATATTATGAACCGCGCAAAGTGGGCGGCAGCAGTTCCCAGGCGAACCCGAACCGGGAAGACGCCGCCCGGCTGACCGTCTATTCCAACGGGAAAAAGGTCAGCGGCGAAGCGCTGGACATCGTAGCGGGCGTGGTGATGAACGAGATGGGCGCTTCGTTTGACGACGAGGCGCTCAAAGCCCAAGCGGTTGCAGCCTATTCGTATATCCTCTATCAGAATTCCAGCGGGACGGTGCCGTATCTGAACATGAAGACGCCGGATTCCCGGGTGGAAAGCCTGGTGGATGAAGTGATCGGGCTGGCGGTATACTATCAGGGCAAACTTGCTTTTACCCCGTTTTATGCGACCAGCGCCGGCGTGACCATCTCGTCGGAAAATGTCTGGGGCGGGGCGATCCCCTATCTGGTTGCAGTGGACAGCGAGATCGACGAAGAAGCGAAAAATTACGAAATGCGGATCAGCTACAGCGAGGATTCGGTCCGCAGCAAGGTCAAATCTGCGCTGGGGATCGACCTTTGGGATTACAGCGACGACCCGGACGACTGGTTTGACATCCAGTCGTATACCGAAGGGGATATGTATGTCAAGACCATCCGGGTGGGCAACAAGAAGATCACCGGACGGGTCTTCCGGGAACAGGTCATGGGCCTGCGGTCGGCGGCGTTTGACATCAGCTACCGCAACGGGCGCTTTACCTTCACCACCTATGGCTACGGGCATGGCGTAGGGATGAGCCAGACCGGCGCAAACCTGTATGCGACCGAAGAAGGCTGGTCGTATGAGGAAATTTTAGCCCATTATTATCCGGGAACCACCTTGCAGTAAACAAAACCAGCAGTACCCCGGCCGGTAAGGCTTCCCTGCGGGGATCGCCTTTACGCGGGCCGGGGTATTTTTTATCCGGCGGATATCCGCCAATATCTGGGAAAAGGAGCAGCATATGGATTTTTCACAAACCCTATCGAAAGAATTCGGGATTGCCGGCCATCTGGTGAGCAATATCATCACATTGATCGATGCGGGCAACACCATCCCGTTTATCGCGCGGTACCGCAAGGAACAGACCGGTTCCTGCGACGACCAGGTGCTGCGGGAACTGGCCGAACGGCTGGAATACCTGCGGGGGTTGCAAAAACGCAAGGAGGAAGTGTGCGCAGCGATCGAAGAACAGGGGAAGATGACCGACGAACTGGCAGCGCAGATCGACCGAGTGGAAACGCTGGCGCGGCTGGAGGATATTTACCGCCCGTTCAAGCAAAAACGCCGTACCCGCGCGACCATTGCAAAGGAAAAAGGGCTGGAGCCGCTGGCCGGACAGATCTTTGTGCAGGAGCAGGGGGAAACGGATATCCTGGCGCTGGCGGACGGGTTTGTGGACGCTGAAAAAGAGGTGCTGACCGCCGAAGACGCGGTCGCAGGCGCGCTGGACATCATTGCCGAACAGGTTTCGGACAATGCGCGCGGCAGGGAACTGCTGCGGCAGTATTATTGGAAAAATGCGCTGGTCCGGAGTACGGCTGCCAAAGAGGAAGAAAGCGTTTACAGCATGTATTACGATTATGCCGAGCCGGCCTTTAAAATCCCCAGCCATCGGGTATTGGCAATCAACCGCGGGGAAAAGGAAGACTTTTTAAAGGTCACGGTCGAGGTGGACGCCAGCTATGCGGCGGGGCTTTTGTCCGGGCTGTTTGTCAAAAAAGGGAAACCAGGGGCCGGGCTGGTGTTCCAGGCGGTGGAGGACGCCTATAAACGGCTGATCCATCCTTCGCTCGAGCGGGAGATCCGGTCGGACCTGACCGAAAAGGCGAATGAACAGGCGATCAAAAATTTCGGCGTCAATTTGAAAGCCTTGCTGATGCAGCCGCCGGTCAAGGGGAAAACCGTCCTGGCGATCGACCCGGCTTACCGCACCGGCTGTAAGGTGGCGGTGGTCGACCCGACCGGCAAGGTGCTGGATACCGCCGTCGTCTACCCGACCCCGCCGCAGAACAAGGTGGAAGAAGCCAAAAAGGTGCTGCGCCGGCTGATCGAAAAGCATGGCGTACAGGTGCTTTCGATCGGCAACGGGACGGCAAGCAAGGAAAGCGAGATTTTTGCCGCCGGGCTGATTAAGGAGCTGGGCGGCGGGCTTTCGTATATGATGGTCAACGAGGCGGGCGCGTCGGTCTATTCCGCATCCAAACTTGGTGCGGCGGAATTCCCACAGTTCGACGTTTCGCTGCGCAGCGCCGTTTCGATCGCCCGGCGGTTACAGGACCCGCTGGCCGAACTGGTCAAGATCGACCCGAAATCGGTCGGGGTGGGGCAGTATCAGCATGATATGCCGCCCAAACAGCTGGATGAAACGCTGCGGGGCGTGGTGGAGGACTGCGTCAACCGGGTCGGGGTGGACCTCAACACCGCGTCGCCCTCCCTGCTCGGGTATGTGGCGGGGCTTTCAGCGGCGGTCGCGAAAAATGTGGTGGCCTGGCGGGAGGAAAACGGGGCGTTCGAAAGCCGCAGCCAGCTTAGAAAGGTGCCGAAACTCGGGCCGAAGGCGTTTGAACAGTGCGCCGGGTTTTTGCGTATCCCGGACGGGAAAAATTTGCTCGACCGCACCGGGGTACACCCGGAATCCTATGATGCGGCCAAAAAGCTGCTCGGCCGGTTTGGGTATACGCTGGCCGACGTGGGGGAGGGCCGGATCGCCGGGCTGCCCGGGCAGGTGGAAGCAGCTGGCGTGGAAGCCGCCGCCCAGGACTGCGGGATCGGCGTGCCGACCCTGCAGGATATCCTGGCCGAACTGCTCAAGCCGGGACGGGATGTGCGCGACGAGCTGCCGCCGCCGATGCTGCGCAGCGATATCATGGATTTGGGGGATTTAAAACCCGGCATGAAGCTGCAGGGGACGGTGCGCAATGTGATCGATTTCGGCGTCTTTGTGGATATCGGCGTGCATCAGGATGGGCTGGTGCATATCTCCCAGATCACCAACCGGTATATCAAACACCCGAGCGAACTGCTCAAGGTGGGGGATATCGTCACCGTATGGGTGCTTTCGGTGGATACAGCGAAAAAACGGATATCGTTAACGATGAAGGAACCCCGCGCCGCGCAGTGACGGCGGGGGAATACCCGGCAGAAAAGGAGGGACGGCGGATGGGCTGGCAGGAACAGGGGCCGGCGCTGCTGGTGGCGGTCAACGCAAAATTCAGCCATACCAACCTGGCGGTGCGGTATCTCAGGCATGCGCTGGAAGCGGCCGGGATTCCGGCAAAGATCGCCGAATACACCATCAACCAGCCGCAGCGGGAAATTCTGGCGGATATCGTGCGGCAGTCCCCCGGCTGCGTGCTGTTTTCCTGTTATATCTGGAATATCACCCTCATCCGGCAGCTGGGCGAGGATTTGCGGCTGCTTTACCCGCAGATGCCCATCCTGTTGGGCGGGCCGGAGGTCAGCTTTGATGCCCAGGAACTTCTGGCAGGGATGCCATGGGCAAGCGGCATTTTATGCGGCGAAGGGGAAGGGGTGATCGCGGCGGCCCTGTCCGCAGAGGATGTGCGGGGGGTCTGGCCGGGCGGCGGGTTCCCGGGCGGGCCGGGTTTTGTTGACCTGGATGCGCTGCCGTTCCCTTATGACGACCTCGACCGGCTGCAAAACCGGGTCATCTATTATGAGGCGTCCCGCGGATGCCCCTATGGATGCGCCTATTGCCTTTCCTCCGCCGACCGGGTGGTGCGCAGGCGGTCGCTGCCGCTGGTGTTCGGGGATTTGCAGCGGCTGCTCGACGCGCGGGTGATGCAGGTGAAATTTGTCGACCGCACCTTCAACCTGGATGCGGCGCGCGCTTATGCGATCTGGGAATATCTGATCGCGCATGACAACGGCAAAACCTGTTTCCAGATGGAACTGGGGGGCGACCTGACCACGCCGGCGCAGCTGGAATTGCTGCGGCAGGCGCGTCCGGGGCTGTTCCAGTTTGAAGTCGGCGTGCAGTCCACCTGCCCGCAGGCGCTCGCAGCGGCCGCCCGCCCGACCGATTTCGCGGCGCTGCAAAAGAATGTGCAGGCGGTCAAACGGATGGGGAATATCCACCAGCATCTGGACTTGATCGCCGGGCTGCCGGGCGAAGGGTTTGAGCGGTTTGCCCAAAGTTATGACGCGGTGTTTTGCTTGCGTCCGGAGCAGTTGCAGCTGGGATTTTTAAAGCTGCTGCGAGGGTCAAGGCTGTATGGCCAGCGGGAAAAATACCGCCTGGTCCACAGTCCCCGGCCGCCTTATGAGGTGCTTCAGACCGGGGAAATCTCCTTTTTGGAACTTATCCGTCTGAAAATTGTGGAGGAAATGACCGAGGTATATTATAACAGCGGGCGGTTTGACCGGCTGCTCGATTACCTGCTGGGCTTCTGTGATTCCCCGTTTTGGCTGTTTTTGCAGCTGGGGGAATCGATGCCTGCCGGGAAGATCGGCAAATACGAATACTACGACCGGCTGTTCCTGTACGGGTTATCGCTCGGCGGACAGAAGGAACGGATGGCCTGGCTGATGCGGTACGACCTCTGCCGGCATGAGCGGCCAAGGCGGCTGCCCGCCCATTGCGCCCCGCCGCTCGGGAACAGCCGGCAGCTGCTTTCCCACTATAAAGCGCAGGGGGACAGCTATCTGGAGCTCTTCCCGTTCGATGTGACCGGGGAAGGGGATACCCCCTGCCTGACCGCCATACGCTTCGATTATGCCCGCCGGGATGCCGCCGGGCATGCGGCAATTGAAAAAATCCCGCTTGAATAGAAAACGCCCCGTATACAGATGCAGGATGATTCCTGAATGTATACGGGGCGCTGCTGTTTTTAGGGAAAAATCAGTCGATGACGGTCATCGTATAGCCGACCTTGAAGCTTTCGCCGGGCGCGAGGATGCGCACATACGGTTTATCTTCCATGTTGCCGGTTTCGCCCTGATAGGCGGGCAGGCCGCACCAGGGCTCGAGGCAGACATACGGCGCATTCTTGTTCGGCGCGCTCCAGACGCCGAGGGCATCGAACTTGCGGAAGTCAAATTCCAGGCCCTTGCCGGTCTTCTCGTTGATGAGTTTGACCCGGCGGGATTTGGGCGCGGCAAAGATCAGCGCATCGCGCGGGTCGAACAGCTTGTGGTCGAGATGGAGGGTGTCGGTGTCGGTGAATTCCGGCAGCCATTCGGTGCCGGTGATGCAGCCGCCGCCGGGGGCGAGGGTGTTCTCGGTGTGCTCGACGCACTCGAATTTGAGCACATAGTCCTCAAATTTTTCCCCTTCATAGATCGGGCAGAGGAAGCCCGGATGCCCGCCGACACAGACCGGCATCTCCACGTCCGACTGGTTTTCGACCAGGAAGATGGTCGAAAAGCCGTCTTCGGAGATGGTGTGGGTCACATGCAGCACAAAATCAAACGGATACATCTCTTTGAGGGCGGGGTTGGCTTTGAGGACGAATTCCACGAAGTCCTTGCCGTGTTTGGCGAGGGTAAATTCCTGTTTGCGGGAGAAGCCGTGTTTCGGGATGGCATATTCCTTGCCGGCGATTTTGACTTTGCCGTCGATGGTGGTGCCGACCACCGGGAAAAGCACCGGCGCATGGCCGCTCCAGATATCCGGGTCACCCGGCCAGATATATTCGCGCCCGTTTGCCGCTATGTAGGAAGCGAGTTCGCCCCCTTTGGAATTGACGACAGCGGTTGCCTTGCCGTAAGAAAGCTGGTATTGGGACATAAAAAGGACCTCCTTATTTGGTATCGGTATCGTTTAAGATTTTTTCCGCAACAAACCGCGGACGGTGTTTTGCCTCCTGATAAAGCTTGCCGACATATTCCCCAATGACCCCCAGGCAGAGCAGCTGTACCCCGCCGAGCGCCCAGATCGAACCCATCAGGGTCGCCCAGCCGGTGACGGTACGGCCAAACAGCTTGAGGAACAAGAACCACAGCAGCGAAAGGATGCTGACCCCAAAGATGAGCACCCCCAAAAAGGTGATAAAACGGATCGGCTTAACCGAGAAGGAAGTGATACCGTCGATGGCAAAAGCCAGCATTTTTTTAAGCGGGTATTTGCTTTCCCCGGCAAACCGTTCGCTGCGCTCATAGGTGACAACGGTGGATTTAAAGCCGATCAGCGGCACGATGCCGCGCAAAAACAGGTTGACTTCATGGTATTCGGAAAGCGCTTCGAGCGCCCGGCGGCTCATCAGACGGTAATCGGCGTGGTTTTCGACGATCTCCACCCCCATCAGCTTGAGGAATTTATAATAACCCACCGCCGTTGAGCGTTTGAAGACGGTGTCCTTTGCGCGGGAGGAACGCACCCCGTACACAACGTCGCAGCCGTCGTAATAGGCGGCGACAAACCGGTCGATCGCGTCCACATCGTCCTGCAAATCCGCATCCATCGAGATGGACATATCGCAATGCTCCTTCGCCGTCATCAGCCCGGCGATCAACGCATTCTGATGCCCGCGGTTATGGGCCAGCTTCAGCCCGGAAAACAGCGGGTTCTGGGCATGGAGCTGTTCGATCAGGCTCCAGGTGGCGTCCTTGCTGCCGTCGTCCACCAGCAGCACCCGGCTTTGGGGGGAGATGGCCCCGGATGCGATCATACCGCCCAGCTTATCGGTCAGCCTGCGGGCGGTTTCCGGCAGGACCTCCTGTTCATTGTAGCAGGGGATCACCAGATAAAGGGTATCGGGCATATCATTCGCTCCTTTGCTTTGTCATGGCTCAGTTTCGGACGGCCCGTCCTGCGGGCTGTCCGGCGGGGTAACGGGAAAATCCTGCGCAGGCGTATCGTCCGTTTCCTGCACCGGCGGCGGCAATTCCTCATCCGGCCCGAACAGGGGCGCTTCCCCGGGCATGTCATCGGTTATCCCAGGCAAGGGGTCAATCGGGTCTTCCTCCAAAACTTCCGGCAGCGGGTCAGCGGCGCAGACCGGGTCGGGCTGCTGGCCGGCCGGCGGTTCGGGATATTTCTTCGCATACCGTTTCCAGGCCAGCAGATAGATGGCAAGCAGCAGCAAGCCGCCAGCACTCAGAAGGATACCGGCATAAAGCCCGGGCGGCGTATAGGTGAAGCGGATGGTGTTTTCCCCGGCGGGCGCGCGCACAGCCATAAACCCGATCGACGCCTGCTCGACCGGCACCGGTTCGCCGTTTACCGTCGCTTTCCAGCCCTTGTCGTACGGCACCGAGAAAAAGACGAGGTTTTCCCGGCCCAGGGTGATCTGGGCAGTAAAGCCGCGGTTATCAATCTCAAAGCGGGAAGCCGCAGTCGCGCGGCGGTTGAGGCAATCGGTAAAATCATCGTCCTGCGTCAGATCGGTATAATATTCCTCCGGCATATGCTCGAGGATATCGTGGTTGCGTTCCCGGCCCTCGTCGGTCAGCACCATCGCCCGCATCAAAGCCATCGAACGCTGGCTTTCGGGGATATCTTCGAGTTCCTCGCGGGTGATATAATAGTCGTAGGTGAAACCCATCGGGATAAAATACTGATTTTCATAGATATTATATCCCAGCTGGTTGGAATAGAGCTTGAAGCCTGGCAGCAGGTCCTGATCCTCCTCGTTTTCATCCACAAACAGCCACCGCACCGACAGCAGCCCGCGCAGGGCATAGTATTTGATTTCCGGCTTGGAGGATACGTCCCGTTTGACCCCGACGGTCGGGTAAAAATCCATGATGGATACCGGGATGATGCTGTGGAAAGCCTGGATATTCGGCAGATGCCAGAACATACCGAGGTTATCCATGCCGTCATAGATGTCCGACCGGGCAAAGGCGTTATCCGGCAGGTCAAGTTGGTAGCGGCCGTCCAGCGCGACTTCACGGATAAATTCCGGGTCGTTGCTGTAGGCTTTGCCGGTGCCGATAAAGGTGAGCGAAAAAACCACAATGATGACGCACAGCCCGGAGGACAGGGTTTTCAGGAATATTTTAGAGCCTTCACGCCGCTTTTGCAAGCCCCGCCAGCAAAGGCCCAGCCCCAGCAGGGCGATGGCGGCGGTGGCGGCAAAATGCAGCGGGTATTTGGGCAGCCCCAGGCCGAATTCCCCGTCGCTGATGACCGGAGTAAGGCCCAGCACTGCCGTCAGCCCCGCCACAAAAATGGCACAGAACCGGAAACTCCATTGCAGCGAGATCGACCGGTCTTCCAGCGCGATCACAGTCGCCAGGCTCATGAGCAGGATGGGCATATAGTACCAGCGGGCATAATAGGAGTTATTGAGCAGGATAAACGCGCTGTTGAGCGCGGGCACCAGTGCAAATAAAAAGCTGGCAAGCAAAATCCGGCGCAGCCAGTCCTTTGCTTTGCGGGCTTTCAGGTAAGCGATGACGCCGACCATCCCAAGCATCGGCAGCCAGGCCGAAAGGGAAGCCCATTTTGCCCCCCGGTCGGGGAACAGATTGGGACGCGAAGGCAGGTCGGGCGGGAAAAAGGCGGAACTGACGATGGCCGGATAAAGCTGGTTATGCCAGTAGAGCCAGAGATTCCAGCCGCTCAACAGTTCGTCGGTTCCGGTGCGGGGGTTCCCCATGATGGCCAGCACTGCCGGCAGGAACAGGCACATGCTGATGAGCAGCCCGATCACCGATTCCAAAGCGACCTGGAAAAATTTCTTGACGGTCATCTGCCAGCCGGGGCTGCAGGAGCGCACGGCAAAATATAACAGGATAAAGACGACTTCGCCGATAAAAAACCAGTAGTTTACAAACGCATTGATTGCGACCGTCAGGGCGAACACCCCCCGCCGGCGGTTGACCACCAGCTCTTCCAGCCCGGTCAGCATCAGCGGGAAAAAGACGATCGCTTCATGGAAATGGTTAAAAAAGATGTTATAGACTGCAAACCCGGAAAAGGCATACAGCAGCGACCCGAAAACCGCATAATCGGGGTTCCGGGTGAAACGTTTTAAGTAAAGGCAGGCGGTCAGGGCAGCGCAGGCATGCTTGAGTATCAGCAGCGGGGCCATCAGATGGGGGACAAATTCGGTCGGGAAGGGCAGGGTCAGCCAGAAAAACGGGCTGCCGACCAGGTAGAAGCTGTAGGAACCGATAAAATTCACGCCGAGATCGGTGTACCAGTTCCAAAAGATGTCCCCCGTGCGCACCGCTTCATGCGCCAGCTTATAAAAGGGAATCTGCTGGACGTTAAAATCGCCGAAAAAGAAAAAATAGCCCTTGTCCCAGATCATCACCGGGATAAAAATGACAGCGGCAATTGCCAAAGCCATCAAAAATGCCTTGCGGCAGCTATGGCTTTTTGAAGCAGGATTCAACTCCATTGCCCAAAACCTCCGTTATAACCAACATACCCCCGTATCTGCGGCAGGGTTGCCAAGACATGGGGTATTGACTTACCAGGAAAAACGTTTAGAATTAAGTATACCACAAATTTTTCATTTTAACAGTATATCCCAATAAAATGTGCGGATTTTGCCGGCATTTATTGCAATAAATGACAAAAAAGGGGGGGGCCTGTGGGGACTTACAGCTTTTTTGCTTTGCTTTCGCGGATGAAATATATCGACCGCTGGGGGCTGATGCGCAATGCATACCCCGAAACGCTCAGTGAACATACCTTGCAGACTGCATATATTGCCCATGCGCTTTGCGTGCTTTCCGGCGTGGACCCCGCGCAGGCAGTTTTGTGCGCGCTCTACCACGATTGCAGCGAGATCCTGACCGGCGACCTGCCGACCCCGATAAAATATTACAATGAGGAAATAAAAGAGAGCTATAAACAAATTGAAAAGGTGGCGGCCGACCGGCTGCTGCGCAGCCTGCCCCAGGATTTACAGCCGGCTTACCAGCCCTGCTTTTTTGAAGCCGACCCGCAGGTCCTGCGGATGGTCAAGGCAGCGGATAAAATTTCCGCTTTGATCAAATGTATTGAGGAACTGCGGATGGGCAACGGGGATTTTGTCAAGGCAAAAGAAGCCCAGCTGCAGGCGCTGCACGCCATGCAGCTGCCGGCAGTCGAACGGTTCCTCCGGGAATTTTTGCCGGCTTATGAGATGACGCTGGATGAACTGGACCTGGGTGCTGCCGGCAGCCCGCCGGGCGATAAAGGCGTGCCTGGGATTTGATTTGCTTTTTGCCGCTGAGGTTTTTATAAAAATGGGCGCATCCCCCTGCTGGCCGGAGGATACAGCGCCCGGGGGAATGATTCCAACATAGGAGGAGGTTACATATCTATGGACAAAAAAGTGACGGGGATTGTGGCATACATCACCCTGGTCGGCTGGCTGATTGCATATCTGGTCGGTGACAAGGAAGGCGCAAAATTCCATATCAACCAAGCGTTGGTGCTGTTTTTGGCGGGGGTCGTGTGTGGTATCCTTTCCTGGATCCCGTTGATTGGGATCATTGCAGGGATTTTGAGCATTGTCGTTTTTGTTTTCTGGATCATGGGGCTGGTGAGCGCCTGCAAAGGGACGGAAAAACCGGTCCCGATCCTGGGAGGCATCCATTTAATTAAATAAGGGAGGATCTTTGCCCGGCGGCCCCAGCCTGTGGGCCGCGCAGAAGGGCGATGGTTCAAATGGGGATATCCCGCCCCTCTTTGCGGTAATTGTAAAATGCAGCAGCAGCGGTAAAAAGGACGTCGGAGGAAGAATTGAGCGCGGTTTCGCAGGAATCCTGCACCACGCCGATGACAAACCCGATGCCTACCACCTGCATGGCAATATCGTTTGGAATTTGGAACAAGCTACAGGCCAATGGGATCAGAAGCAGCGACCCGCCTGCCACGCCTGAAGAACCGCAGGCTGCGGCGGTGGCGACTAGACTTAGCAGGAAAGCGCTGCCAAAATCCACCTGTATTTCAAGCGTATGGGCGGCGGCCAGGGTGAGCACGGTGATCGTGATCGCAGCGCCCGCCATGTTGATGGTGGCCCCCAGGGGGATGGATACGGAGTATTTGCGTTCATCCAGCCCCAATTCTTTACATAAAGCCATATTTACTGGGATATTTGCAGCGGAACTGCGTGTGAAAAACGCCATGATTCCGCTGCTTTTCAGACATTTGAAGACAAGCGGATAGGGGTTTTTTCGAATTGTCAGGAAAACGATCAGCGGGTTGACAATCAGCGCGACGAACAGCATGCAGCCCACCAGCACCAGGATGAGGCGGCCGTAGTTGGAAAAGGAAGCGATGCCGGCGGTGGACACGGTTGTGAATACCAGCCCCAGGATACCGAACGGCGCGCAGGAGATGACCCAGCGGATGGCAGTCGAAAGCATGGCTGAAACGTCGTGCAGCACAGCTTTGCAGCCGTCGCCCGCTTCCCGCAGCGCCAGGCCGAAAATGACCGCCCAGACCAGTACGCCGATATAATTGGCGTTTACGATCGCGCCGATGGGGTTGCTGACTGCACCCAGCAGCAGCGTCCGGATGACTTCCCCAATCCCGCCAGGTACAACCGCTTCACTCCGTTCAGGAAGGATTAAAACCGAAGGGAACAGGAAACTGGCAGCGACTGCGCATAAGGCAGCCAGCATGGTACCCGCCAGATACAGCAGGATCACCAGCTTCATATCGCTTGGATGCCCTTTTTGCTGCTGGGCCAGCGAATCCATGACCAGGAAAAAGACCAGCAGCGGTGCAAGCGCTTTCAATGCGCCGACAAAAAGTTCCCCCAAAATGCCGATGACACCTGCCTGCGGGAAGAAAAGCCCAAGCAGCGTGCCGATGGCAAGCCCCATAATAATCCGCGGCACAAGCCCGATGCGGTTCCAATGTTTGAGAGAGATCATAAAAATGTCCTTTCTGCGGGGTGTGAACCCCTGCAAGCATAAAAACGGCTGCGCGGATGCCGACATCCGGCTGCCTTGGGCGGTTCCCTGTTGTTAGCATAACAAAATTCCGTTTAAAAATCCAAAAATGCAGTCCGCCGCTGCATTTTTGGATTTTTTTATTTATCGCTGTATCCCTTCGCCGCCGGTGTGGCTGACCGGCACCGCTTTGCCGCCTTCCAGACGGATGACCCGGTCACATCCGGCCAGGGTGGACATGCGATGGGATACGATCAGCACCGTCTTATCGGTGTAATAACGGTGCAGAGTGGCCAAAAGCTCCTTTTCATGCAGCGCATCCAGGCTGCTGGTCGGCTCATCCATCACCAGCACTTCCGGGTCCTGCAGCATCACCCGTGCAATCCCGATCCGCTGGCGTTCCCCGCCGGAAAGGCGGGCGCCCATCTGTCCCATCTGAGTTTGGTATCCATCCGGCAGGGCGGAGATGAAATCATGGACACCCGCTTGCCGGGCTGCCCGGATGATTTCCTCCATCGAAGCCTGTGGGCGGCCGAGCGCAATATTTTCAGCGATCGAAGCGTCAAACAGGAAGGTATCCTGTTCCAGGACCGCAATCCGTCCATACAGTTCAGAGAGCGAAACATCCCGCAGGCTGACGCCATTGATGCAAATTTTCCCGGCTGCAGGGTCCCAAAACCGCAAAAGCAGCCGCAGGATGGTGGATTTGCCAATCCCGCTTTCGCCGACAATCCCGACGGTTTCCCCGGCGCGGATGTGCAGGTCAAACCCATCGAGGGCATAGCTGGGCGCGCCCGGATAACGGAACCGCACCTGTTCAAACCGGATTTCTGAAACCGGGCCGATCGGCTGCGGGTTTTCCGGTTCAACGACCTGGGGCACGGCATCTTCAATCAGGAAAAGCCGTTCAGCGGCAGCATAGGTTTCCAGCAGGCTGGAAATAACCGTTGTCAGCGATTGGGTCGAAGAGAAGGAGGCGGTCGCGACAAACGAAATCACGACCGTACCGACCGGGTTCTGTGCACCGCCCGCCGCCAGCCAGGAGGCGACCGCCACGATCAGGATGCGCGCGAGATACACAAAAAAGGTGGGGGCGGAAGAAACCGCCTGCTGATGCAGCGTCAGCCCATGTGCGGCGCGGTTGACCCGCTGGTTTTGTTCCAGCACCTTTTGCAGCCGCTGCGGGCCGTGCCCGAAGATCTGGATATCCTTGATGCCATAAACGCTTTCCAACACCAGCGATTTGAGTTCCCCCAGCCGGTCACGGTAGCGCAGCCCTACCGGCCGCCCGGCACGGATAGCGGCCAACGGCAGCACGATGCTGATGACCAGGTAAACCGGCAGCAGGGCCGCTGCAAACAGGGGGTTATAATGGAATGCCAGCGCCAGCGAGATACAGGGCAGCAGGATGACGGTGAACATCGGCCCGATGGTATGTGCAAAGAAAAATTCAATCGTTTCGATATCCGCCACCGCGATGCTCAACAGGTCGCCCTTCTGGTAATCGGCCAGGCAGGCGGGGGCCAGCTTGCGGATGGTTTCAAACAGATGCACCCGCATATGGGCGAGCAGGGAATAGGAGCCGGTGTGGGAGGCGATCCCCTCGATATAACGGCAAATCACGATCAACAGCCCGGAAACTGCCATCCCCACAGCAAATACGGCGGCAGGCGGCGCGGACGCGGGCAACTTTTGGGCGCAGCTGAGTACCCACAGCGCGCCGAACCCCATCAGCCCCATCTGGGCAAGGTTGCCAATGATGCTGGCGAGGGTGGAAAAGAGGAAATTTTTCTTTGCCGGCGCAGCGATCCCAAACAGCCGTTTGGTCATTTCGGGGATGGAGTACTGGAATTTCACACTCATTGCGCAGCGCCCCCTTCCCATTGTTCCTCCAGCCGGGCTTGTTCGGTGACCAGTCGGCGGTAAAGCCCATCCTGCTGCATCAGCTGGTCATGCCGCCCGTGTTCAGACACTTCCCCGCCCGACAGGATATAGATGCAGTCGGCGTTCTGGATGGTGGAAAGACGGTGGGAAATGATGATGAGCGTCCGGGTGAGGGCCAGTTCACCGATACAGTTCCAGATTTCCTGTTCGCTTTCCCGGTCGACGCTGGAAGTCGCTTCATCAAAAATGATATATTCCGCCCGGCTAAGCAGTGCGCGCGCGATCCCGATCTTCTGCCGCTGGCCGCCCGAAAGTTTGCTTCCGGCGTCGCCCACATCGGTGTCCAGCCCTTTCGGCTGGGACAGCACCCAATCTTTCAGCCGCACCTGTTCCAACGCTTCAAGTAAGTCGATGTCGGAAGCGTCTTTGGCAGCGATCCGCAGGTTTTCGGCTACTGTCCCGGAAAACAGGCTGACCGATTGCGGCACCATGATGATATGCCGGCGCAGTTCCTCCGGCGTCATGCTGCGGTAATCCTTCCCGTCGATCAGGATGCGGCCGCCCGACGGGTCAAAAAAGCGCATCAGCAAACCGGCGACGGTGCTTTTCCCACATCCCGAAAGGCCGGCCAGCGCAATGGTTTTCCCGCGTGGGATGTCGATGCAGACCTCACTGAGGGCGGCATTGCGCCCGGCATAAGCATAGCAGCCCTTTTCCAGCCGGATGCCGGCATATGGGTTCGGTTCCGCCGGGATATTGGGGTCATATGGGCGGGAGGAATCGGTCGCAAGCAGCTGGGATACTTTTTCCGCAGCGGCCACCCCCGCAAGGGCAGTGTGGGTGACATTGATCAGCTGCCGTACCGCGGAAAAAAAGCTGTAGGAGAGCAGCAGCACCATCAGCGCGGAAGCGAACGGCATCGTCCCGCGGGCAAGGCTGGCACAGGCGATCCCGGCACTTATGACAACTGCGCCATACAGCAGCCCTTCAGTCACCAGGAAAGAGGAAAAATTGACCCGCATCAGCGCCATGATCCGGTCGCTGAAGGAAAATGCCTTGTCCTTCAGGCGGCTGGTGCGCGGCTGGTCCTGCCGGAACAGCTTCAGGGTAGTCAGCCCGCGGATGCTTTCCAGATAATACCCGGTCAAATCCTGCATGCTGTCCCAATATTCCGACTTGAGTTTTTCGATCCGGACCCGGAAAAAATTGTTGAGTGGCAGCAGCAGGACGGCGGCTGCCAGCAGGATTACGGCAACCGGCAGCGAAATAGCATACAGCTGGAAAAACAGATAGACCGGCGCGCAGATGCAATAGAGCAGGCCGGGCAGATATTTGCTGTAATAGACCTGCATGGATTCCACCCCGTCCACCGAGGCGGTGATTGCAAAGACCGGGCCGACCCGTTCGATATTGCCCACATCCAGTTCCA